>CAZMDY010000009.1:11959-27453 GCA_964565295.1 uncultured Aequorivita sp.
TAGAAGACACTTCAGAACTTGACATCAATTACTTATCAAGCTACTTGGTTGATGCCAATGGAACTGCGGAAATTACAGCCCATGATCCGGTTACACAGCGTTTGTATGTAACCAATGCACAAACCATTGAAGTATTGGATTTATCCGATCCGCAAAATATCACTTCCTTGGCCACGGTAGATGTTACGCTATTTGGAAGTTCTGTACAAAGTGTCGCCGTAAACAATGGAATTGTTGCCGCTGCAATAGCCGCCCATAACCCAATTGACAATGGTTTTGTAGTCCTGACAGATACGGATGGAAACAACCCGACTATTTTGCAAGTTGGTTCTTTGCCCGATATGCTTACTTTTTCACCTGATGGCACAAAAATTTTGGTCGCAAATGAAGGGCAACCAAGCGATGATTATACCATAGATCCAGAGGGCAGTATTTCTGTAATTGATGTATCTGCAGGAATGGGGAATATTTCACAGGCAGATGTAACGACTTTGAATTTCAATGCCTTCGATGCTCAAAAAGCAGCTTTGGTAGCGGCTGGGGTTCGGGTTTTTGGCCCAGGCGCAGGTGTTTCACAAGATATGGAACCTGAATATATTGCAGTTTCCGACAATTCACAAAAAGCGTATGTTACTTTGCAGGAAAACAATGCCTATGCAATTATAGATCTTGTTGTCATGGAAATTACTGATATTATTTCCTTTGGAAAAAAAGACCATAGCTTGCCACAGAACTCTTTGGATACTTCGGATGAAACCGATTTTATTTTCAATGCTACTTGGCCAATAAAAGGTTTGTATATGCCCGACGCAATTTCTTATTATTCAGTTGCTGGAACCAGTTACATTGTAACTGCCAATGAAGGTGATGCACGTGATTATTCGGGTTATGCCGAAGAAAGGAAACTCGGTGATTCTGACTATATATTAGATCCTTCGGTTTTTTCAGACATAGATATCTTGAAACTGAAAACAAATCTTGGCGATATTAACTTCACTGTAGCTTCCGGTGATGAAAATGGCGACGGACTTTATGAAGAGATGCACGTTTTCGGAGCGCGTTCGTTCAGTATTTTTGAAGCCGAAACTGGAAACTTGGTGTACGACAGCGGAAACGATTTTGAGGTAATCACTGCCGCACACCCAGATTTGGGCGGAATTTTCAATGCGAGCAATGACAATAACAACTTCAAAAACAGAAGCGACAACAAAGGCCCAGAACCAGAGGGGGTTCTCGTGAAACAAATAGACAATCAATTCTATGCCTTTGTTTTGCTGGAAAGAGTTGGGGGAATGATGGTTTATAATGTTACTGACCCTGCAAACCCAGTAAATCTTCAATATGTAAATAGTAGAAGCACCGTTCCCGGAAGTTCCATTAGCGGTGATCTGGGACCGGAAGGTATTGTGTTTGTTGAAGCTGCCGATAGCCCTACGGGAAAAGCACTGGCAATACTTTCAAACGAAGTTAGTGCTACCCTCAGCATTTATTCCTTGGATAAGGTAGTTCTTTCGGTACACGATAATGATTTTGTTTCTTCAAACGGCTTTAATATTTATCCTAACCCAAGTGAAGGAATAGTTTTCTTTAGCAAACCCGATTCTTACAAAGTGTATGATTTGCTCGGACGCTTGGTAAAATCAGAAAAGGAAACTGCTTCCATAGATGTTTCAGATCTAAATACAGGAACTTATATAATAAAAAACTCAAAAGATATTTCTAAAAAATTGATAGTTAAGTAATTGTTTTAAGTTAAGTGTGATTTTTTAAGCCAGAAAACCGCTTCTTTAATTAGGGGCGGTTTTTATTTTTAAACGTATTTTTACAACTTTAAAGAATCACAACGAATGTCGAAAACAAAAGCATGGATCTCCGCCGCACGTTTGCGTACGCTACCCCTTTCCATTTCGGGCATTGTTACTGCCGGAGCGGCGGCAAAAGAAGCCGGGTTTTTCTCAACATCCATTTTTAGTCTTGCGCTGGCAACCACTTTAGGTCTTCAAATCCTTTCAAATTTTGCCAATGATTACGGCGATGGGGTCAAAGGAACCGACAACCATGAACGGGTTGGACCAATGCGCGCTATGCAAAGTGGGGTGCTTTCCGGTTCCGATCTTAAGAAGGGGATTGTCATTACTTCATTGATTACACTTTTTCTGGCTTGTTTGCTGATTTTTGTTTCTTTTGAAGGACAGAATATTTTGCATTCAACCTTGTTTTTCATTCTTGGAATAGCCGCAATAATTGCCGCAATTACCTATACCGTAGGTAAAACCGCTTATGGATATCGTGCCTTGGGCGATGTTTTTGTCTTTTTGTTCTTCGGCCTTCTCAGCGTTTTGGGAGGTTATTTTTTATTCACCAAAGATCTCAACGGTTATATACTGCTTCCCGCCATAGTTATCGGCCTCTTGAGTACCGCCGTTCTTAATTTGAACAATATGCGGGATCGTTTGGCAGACAAGAATTCGAACAAAATTACGGTTGCGGTTTTGTTGGGAGAGCAAAAGGTGAAGATTTATCATTATACCCTTATAATCATAGCCTTTATCTGTGCTATGGGTTATTTTATTTTGAAAGATTCCACATGGACGAAATTTATTCCTGTTCTTGCTTTCATTCCACTGTTCATCCATCTTTACAAGGTAAAACGAAACACTTCTCCCGCACTGTTGGATCCAGAATTGAAGAAAGTGGCCTTGACCACCTTCTTGTTTTCGATTTTGTTTTTCGTTTTGGCGTGGTTTTAATATATTTAAAATCGAAATTGAAAAATCGGATACTTATTAATTCTCAAAATATATACATATGAAAATTACATTCTACGGACAAAACTGTCTTGGTATTGAAATTATGGGAAAACACATTTTGGTCGACCCCTTCATTACCGGCAATGAAAAGGCAAAGGACAAGATCGACATAATGGATTTAAAAGCCGATTATATTTTATTGACCCATGCGCACCAGGACCACACGCTGGATGCGGAAGCAATAGCAAAGAATACCGGAGCTGTCATTGTCAGCAATTTTGAAATCGCCAACCATTATGAGGCCAAGGGAATAGAGGTCCATTCGATGAACCACGGGGGAAGTTGGAAATTTGAGTTTGGAAAAGTAAAATATGTAGTCGCGCACCATACCAGCAGTTTCCCCGACGGAAGTTATGGCGGCCAGCCGGGTGGTTTTGTAATTCAGGGCGAGCACAAAAATATCTATATTGCCGGTGATACTGCCTTGACAATGGACATGAAATTGATTCCACTTTATACCAAATTGGATTTGGCGATTCTTCCTATTGGCGACAATTACACTATGGGGATAGAAGATGCTATCATCGCAAGTGATTTTGTGCAATGTGACAAAGTTTTGGGCGTTCATTATGATACATTTGGCTATATAGAAATTGACCACGAGGAAGCTAAACGTAAGTTTTATGATGCTAATAAGGATTTGATGCTTCTGGAAATTGGAGAAGCCATAGAATTGTAAATTAGATTGTTTAGTTGTTAGTATTTTGGATTTTTAGAAATGCATAGGTTTAAGGATTTAGAGATTTCGAAACGGGGTAGGGGGTTTTGTAAGGATATTTATGAGGTTACTTCGTTGTTTCCGGAAACTGAAAAATTTGGACTTACAAGTCAGCTGAGGCGAGCAAGCATATCAATAGCGTCAAATATAGCAGAAGGTGCATCAAGAAAATCAAATAAGGATTTTGCGAGATTTTTGGAAATAACCATCGGCTCCTATTACGAAATGGAAACACAATTACTTATAGCCAGTTATCTTGGATTTATAAAAGGAGAAACATTGGCTCCATTACTTTTACAAATTGGAGACCCTAATCAAAAAGACGTCAAAGTTCAAATCCACGCTTAATCACTCCTTCAATCCAAAATACTAACCATCTAACGATCCAACAATCGAAAATACCAACAATCCGAATTGAAAGCATCCTTCCAAAAACATGTCCTCAACTTCAAACGCCCGAGCGGAACCTCTCGAGGCGTATTGAAAACAAAAGAAACCTATTTTCTTATTCTAAAAACTGAATATAAATTAGGAATAGGTGAATGTGGTCTGTTCCGAGGTTTGAGTATTGACGATACACCGAATTACGAAAAAAAATTAGAATGGGTCTGTGCCAACATTGATCTGGGCGAAGCAGAACTGTATGCTGTGCTCACTGAATTTCCGTCAATCCAAATAGGTGTAGAAACTGCATTTAAATCATTGCATTCTGAAAATCCGTTTGAGATATTCCCTTCTCAGTTTTCACAGGGCAAAGCGGCAATTCCAATAAATGGCCTGGTTTGGATGGGAGATGAACAGTTTATGAAGAAACAGATTTCTGAAAAACTCAAACAAGGGTTCACGTGCATAAAAATGAAAATTGGTGCAATTGATTTTAAAACCGAATTGAATCTTTTGAAATCCATCAGAAAGGAATTTAAAACCTCCGAAATAGAGTTACGTGTAGATGCAAATGGTGCATTTTCAATAAATGAAGCTTTGGAAAAATTGAAAGTGTTGTCAGATTTGGACCTACATTCCATAGAACAACCGATCAAACAAGGGCAATGGCAGGAAATGGCTCGACTATGTGAAGAAACACCCCTGCCGATTGCCTTGGATGAGGAACTGATCGGGATTTTTTCGGATGAAGAAAAAAACAAACTTCTCGAAACGATAAGACCTCAATATATAATCCTGAAACCTTCATTGATAGGTGGATTCCACGGAAGTGATACCTGGATCGAAATCGCCCGAAAATATGGAGCTGGCTGGTGGATCACCTCGGCCTTGGAAAGTAATGTAGGGCTGAATGCCATCGCACAGTATACTTTCTCTAAAAACCCTGAATTCCCACAAGGTTTGGGAACCGGAAGTCTCTACACCAATAATATAGAGAGCCCGCTGGAAGTTTCAAAGGGAGCGCTGCATTACAATTCGAATAAATATTGGGACTTTAGCTTTCTTGATTGAACGATATTGAACAACAGATATTTAAGTTACTAAAATTTAATATTGAAAACATATATGTATATCGAACAAGCTTTTAAATCTTATCACGATTGGTGGCGATACCTTGTTGGTGCTGTAATTATAATTTTTGCCAGTCAATTGGGCGCGATACCACTGTTTATAGCAGTAGCTTTTAAAACGGTGTTATCAGATGGAAATATAGAGAACCTTCAAGACCCTAACGTGCTGATGGGCATTTTGGATTCAAATCTTACGCTTTTTTTGATGCTGCTGAGTTTTGCTGTCGGATTGGCCGGGCTCTATTTTGTTGTCAAGTTCTTGCACAGACAGCCATTTGTGGAACTGACCACTTCACGAAGGAAAACGGATTGGAACCGTGTGTTCTTTGGGTTTGGACTTATAGCTGTTTTTACCGTGCTAGTTACCGTCTATGATTATTTCAACAATCCTGAAGATTATGTTTTACAGTTCGATTTGGTTCCATTTCTGATCTTAGCCATAATCGCAGTTGTAATGATTCCGTTGCAGACTAGCTTTGAGGAATATCTTTTCCGTGGTTATTTAATGCAGGGAATAGGGGTATTGGCCAAGAACCGGTGGCTGCCGCTGATAATAACTTCCGTAGTTTTTGGAGGACTACATATGGCAAACCCTGAGGTCGACAAATTGGGGCCAGTGATCATGGTTTATTATATCGGGACAGGATTTCTTTTGGGCATTATGACTTTGATGGATGAAGGAATGGAACTGGCACTTGGATTCCATGCCGGAAACAATCTGATTGCGGCATTAATGGTGACAGCCGATTGGACCGCATTCCAAACAGAATCCATTTTAAAGGATATTTCTGAGCCCACGGCAGGATTTGACGTTTTGGCGCCTGTACTGATAATTTATCCAATCTTCCTTTTTATAATGGCCAAACGCTATAAATGGAAAGATTGGAAAGGAAAACTTTTCGGCAAGGTGAATAAACCAGCAGATTTGGAAAACAACTTGACTTTATATTGAAGCATGAAAAATCTAATGCATTCCGAATTTAAATTAAACAACAAAACCTTTACTTCAATAGAGGATTTGAAATGCTTTGCTTCACAACTACTTAGAAACAAAAATAACGACAAAGTTCTTATTGGGAAATTCATTCTGGAATGGTTGGATGACAAAGAATATATTGCTGTAAAAACATCGGGTTCAACAGGCGTTCCAAAAGTCATTAAACTTCACAAAGAACACGTTTTCAATAGTGCCTGGGCCACTACATCATTTTTCGGACTGAATCAAGGAACAAAAGCATTGTTGTGTCTTTCATCTGAATATATTGCGGGGAAAATGATGTTGGTACGGGCCCTGATTTCGGGTTGGAACCTCTATACTACCAATCCGGATAAAAGACCTTTGGCGAATATATATGAGGATTTCGATTTCACGGCAATGGTGCCTTATCAACTCTATCATTCGTTGGATAATTTGCATAAGGTCAAAAAAATGATAATAGGTGGGGGAGCGGTATCCAAAAATATGGAAGATCAAATCCAGCAGTATGCAACGGAAATTTTTGCCACCTATGGAATGACCGAAACCATAAGCCATGTGGCTGTTCGTGCTTTGAATGGCAGAGAAAGATCTACGGTCTACACCGCTTTGCCCAATGTGGAATTTTCCCAAAGGGAAAACGACTGCCTTCAGATCTTGGCTCCATTTATCTCAGACCATAGGATTGATACGAATGATGTGGTAGAATTGCTTTCCCCAACATCTTTTAAGCTTTTGGGAAGAATTGATAATGTTATCAATACTGGAGGAATAAAAGTCCACCCTGAAATTATAGAGGAAAAGTTGGCGCCACTAATTGCTGAACCTTTCTTCATCACTTCTGAAAAAGATGAGGTTTTAGGGGAGCGAGTTGTTCTGGTTATTGAAAACAGGGCATCAAATATCCAAGAAATTGATAAGTTTAAAGGATTGGAGCGATATGAAAAACCAAAAAAAATAGTGTTTTCACCTCAATTCCTATACACCGAAACCGGCAAAATTCGGCGAAAGGATACTTTGAGGGCTCTTGGTTCTTCTTAAATGTTTTGTTTTGCTCCTACATAATCGGCCTGAACAACATCTAATTAGTCCTACATCCTTATTCTTATATCATTCCAATAGACCTTGTTGACATGAGAATATATTATCTTAAAATAAGTTTGCTGGATTAAGATTATAAATTATTTGTTGTTTAACCATAAATATTTTGAAGCTTAGTTGGTTCCCTTGAAAAGCCATTTCTTAAAGAGATGGCTTTTTTTATTTCCCTAACTTTGCAGGATGATTAAATATTCTTTTGTTGTTCCAGTTTTCAACCGGCCCATCGAGATCAAGGAATTGTTGGAGAGTATGGCGCTTCTGGATTATTCAAAACCTTTTGAGATTGTAATAGTTGAGGATGGATCGACTGAGACAGCCGAGAAAATTGTTGCGGATTTTAGAACTAAACTTAATATCAACTATATTTTTAAGGAAAATTCCGGTCCGGGCCCATCTCGAAATTATGGAATGGAACGAGCAGGAGGAAACTATTTCATCATCCTCGATTCCGATTGTCTATTGCCAGAAGAATATCTTTCCAATGTGGATCGATTCCTTTCCAATGAATTCTATCATTGTTTTGGTGGCGCAGACGCCGCGCATTCCAGTTTTTCGCCCCTTCAAAAAGCAATCAATTATGTAATGACATCTTTACTGACCACCGGAGGGATTAGGGGCAAAAGAAAAGCAGTACAAAAATTTGAGCCCCGCAGTTTTAATATGGGGCTTTCAAAAGAAGTATTTCAGGTATCTGGAGGATTTGGAAAAATACATCCGGGCGAAGATCCGGACCTTTCACAAAGAATATTAAAGGCTGGCTATCAAACTGTCTTTATTCCTGAAGCCTACGTTTACCACAAAAGAAGAATCTCCTGGAGAAAATTCCATTTACAAGTACGAAAATTTGGATTGGTCCGGCCAATTCTTAATAAATGGCATCCTTCTTCCTCAAAAATCACCTTTTGGTTTCCCAGTTTTTTTGTAGTTTTTTCAGTGCTTTCAGTGTTATTGGCCTTTATTTTCGACTGGTTTTATATCATACCATTGTCGGTTTATGTCTTTGCAGTTTTTATGGATTCAAGCATTAAAAATAAAAATATATTTATTGGTTGGCTCACAATTCCTGCCTTGTTCATTCAATTTTTTGGATATGGAATTGCTTTTGTGCGATCGCATTATTTCATTCGCCTGTTAAACAAAGATCCCCAAAAACAATTCCCATTTCTATTTTTTAAGTAATTTTAGAAAATTGCAAACCTCAGAATTATGGTAAAAGAAAATTTCAAAAATTACCCGAAGAAGAAAATTAAGTTATTCGTTTTTTTCCTTGTAGTGGCCAGTGTTTTTTGGGTTTTGACAAAGTTCAGCAGGGAATTTACCGCTTCTGTCGTTGCAAAAATAGACTACCGTAATTTACCGGAAACGGCTGCACTTGCAAAAGATAATACAAATGAAATAGGCTTTGATCTGACTGCGAACGGATTCGAGATTATTTACTATAAACTGAAGAAACCCACTCTTGAAGTGGACGTGGCGAAGCATTATGATAGTACAGAAAATGGTTTTATAATTTCAAGAAATGAATTGGTTCGGCAACTGAGCACTGAGTTCAATAAATATATGGACATACGGAATCTGTCGGTTGAAGGTCTACACGTTCGTTTAGATCCAATTGTTTTAAAGAAGGTGCGAGTTTGGCCGGAGCACGACATAAGCTTTAAGGAAGGATTTAAACCAGTTGACAGCATCCGTATTGATCCTGATTCGATCTTGATTTCTGGGCCGAAAGGAGTTTTGGACGAAATCTTCAGCGTAAAAACTGAACTTATTGCCTTAAACAATGTGGATCGTTCCATTTCTTATATTGCCAAAATAGCCTCTCCGTCTGCTGAAGTAGTGACAATCAATCCCGACCAAATAAAGGTATCATGGCCGGTGGCAGAGTTTTCGCAGGGAAGTTTTACATTGCCGGTTGAGGTTATAAACCTTACCCCAGGAGTTGAACTGAAATTGGTTCCAGAACGTATTTCTGTATATTTTGATATTTCCGTAGCCGATTTTGCAAATGTTTCTGCAGAAAATTTTAGAATTATATGTGATTACTCCAAACGAAACGATAGCGATAATTTTATGGTACCTGTTCTGGCAAAAAAACCGGAAGGTGCCGTAAATATTGTATTCGAACCCAAAAAGATTGACTTCTTCATTTTTAAATAACACAACCACCAATGGCAAAAAAAGTTAAGATTGTGGGACTTACAGGCGGCATTGGAAGTGGCAAAACCACGGTGGCCAAAATGTTTGCTTCTTTTGGAATTCCTATCTATAACTCTGATGAAGAGGCCAAGAAACTGGTACAGACCTCTGAAACTATCCGAAAGCAGCTTATTTTACTTCTGGGAGAGGAAACTTTTAAAAATGGCAAACTGGATCGTAAATTTATGGCAGACAAAATATTCAGTGACAAACAACTCCTGCAAAAAGTGAATGCCATCATTCATCCCGAAGTGGGAGAACATTTCCAAAAATGGGCTCTATCCCAACAATCTTCTTATGTAATCAAAGAAGCGGCCATCCTATTTGAAAGTGGAAGCAACAAACTCTGTGATGTCGTGATTATGGTAACCGCGCCAGAAAAAAAACGAATTAAACGAGTTATGGATCGAGATGGCGTTTCAGAAATGGAAGTAAGAGCTCGAATGGACAATCAATGGAGCGATGCAAGAAAAATTGAATTATCCGATTACATTATTGAAAATATTATTCTTTCCCAAACCAGAAAGCAAGTTGAAATGATTCATTCCCAACTTATTTAGAGGTTCTTAATAAGTTTTGTTAACATTTGGTTAAACTCGCAATAGTGTAAATGTTAAAATCATACTTTTGGGATTATGAACAAAAAACTATTCGTTTTGCTCATTTCATTAATGAGCCTTTCATTGTTAGGGATAGTATTTGTGCAAGGATATTGGATCGTCAACGCTTACCAAACAAAACAAGATCAGTTTACCATTAATATTCGACAAGTTCTGCTTTCGGTAACAAATAAGATTCAATTGAGGGAAACTGAAGCCTATTATATGGTTTACAGTGAATATGTAGAGCGAATAGAGATTCCCGACAATACGACATTTACGGAATTGGTCTATAAAATACAGAACAAATCTACAAAGGAAACCTATTTGTTTTCCGATGGGATTTTAGAACAGGATTATAAATTGTCTTCAGGGTTTTTCGACAATGATTTAGACAGTATCCAGTTCAAGAAATTGACAAACAGGAAAACAAAGACAAAATTGTCTGAAGGACTGGATGGAACCCCAAAAACTGAGTCAAAGATTGAGTCCTTTTCGCGAATGACGGATTATGAACGGAGCCAATTTGAAAGTATTACTCGCGAGGTAGCTTCTTTGGCACCGATATATAAAAGGGTTACAGCCGATGAAATACAAAATTTAATAGACAGCGAACTTAAAGAGCGCGGTTTGGATTCGGATTTTGAATTTGCGGTCTATGGAAACAATATAGAAACCAAGGTGCGTTCCAAAAATTATAAATTGGAACCTGAAAGTACCTACATCGTGCCTCTTTTTGTAAACGACCCTAATAATAAATATGAGCTGTATGTGGATTTTTCAGGTAGAACGAAACTTGTTTGGAGCAGTATTATGGGAATGGCGATACTGTCATTGGTATTTACATCAATTATTATCCTCGCTTATGCTAGCGCAATTTCCCAAATTTATAAACAACGTCAAATTTCAGAAATTAAGAGTGATTTCATCAACAATATGACCCACGAATTCAAAACACCGATAGCCACAATCAATTTGGCGTTAGATGCCTTGAAAAATCCAAAAGTAAAGGATAACAGGGATTTTCTTGAGCGCTATCTTGTTATGATCCGTGATGAAAATAGGCGAATGCATGCCCAGGTTGAAAACGTTCTGCGAATTTCAAAACTTGAAAGAAACGAACTCAATCTTCCAAAGGAGCCCGTTGATCTTCAAGAAATAGTAATGGAAGCTATAAGCCATGTAAATTTAATTGTTGAAGATAGGGGAGGGTATATCAAAACTCATTTCGATGCTAGTGAAACCAACATTCTTGCCAACAAATCCCATTTGACCAATGTGGTCGTAAACATTTTGGACAATGCGATTAAGTATTCAAATGAGGCTCCCAAAATTGATGTTTATTCAGAAAACGTCAAAAATAATATTATCCTTAAAATAAAGGATCAAGGACAAGGAATGAGCAAAGCAGTACAAAAAAGAATTTTCGAGAAATTTTATCGTGAACACACGGGCGACATACACAATGTGAAAGGTCATGGTCTGGGTCTTGCTTATGTACAGAGCATCCTGGACGACCATGACGCTGAAATTTCCGTGGAAAGCGAAAAAGAAAAAGGCTCTACATTTATATTAAAAATACACCTAATATCTTAACTTATGGAAACAGAAAACAAAAAAATCCTACTCGTTGAAGATGATCCCAATTTTGGGACAGTCTTAAAAGATTACCTTGCCATGAACGATTATACCGTGACCCATGCGAAAAATGGAATGGAAGGTTTTGAAAAGTTTAAAAAAGATGATTTCGATCTTTGTATCCTGGATGTGATGATGCCCTATAAAGATGGCTTCACCCTGGCCAAGGAAATACGCGAAAAAAACGAAGATATCCCAATCATCTTTTTGACCGCCAAAGCAATGAAAGAAGATGTGCTGAAAGGTTATAAAGTGGGCGCCGATGATTATTTGAACAAGCCCTTTGACAGCGAAGTCCTTTTGATGAAAATAAAAGCAATCATCCAAAGAAAGGCAACCGATTCAATAGCTGACAGCAAACAATTCGAATTCCAGATTGGCAATTTTTTCCTAAATTCAAAATTGCGGTTCCTCACTTATAAAGATGAGGACCCTATAAAATTATCCCCTAAGGAAAATGAACTTCTCCGGCTTTTGGCTCTGCACAAAAATGATTTGATGGCGCGTGAACTCGCCCTTACCAAAATTTGGCGCGACGACAATTACTTTACATCAAGAAGTATGGACGTTTATATCGCTAAGCTTCGAAAATACTTGAGCAAAGACGACGGCGTCGAAATTATAAATATCCATGGTGAAGGTTTCCGCTTGGTGGTAAAAGACGAAGTGGATAACTGATCCAATTAAAGAGCCTTAATAATGCTTTAAAACGCCTTTTTCTGGGCGTTTTTTGCATTTATAAACGCAATGATCTCTGAGTGATCTGTTTGATAATCAAACCAATGGATAGCTGGGTTCTTCTTGAACCAAGTTTGCTGTCGTTTGGCAAAACGACGTGTGTTTTTTTTGATTTCAAGAACTGCTTCTTCTTTGGAAATAATTCCATCAAAATAAGCGAACAGCTCGCGGTAACCTACGGTCTGTAACGCATTCCTTTCGCGATTGCCATAGAGAACCCTAGCTTCATCAACCAATCCAGAATCAATCATTTGGTCCACTCGTGCATTGATTCGATTATAGATGGTTTCCCTCTGGGCGGTGAGACCGATAAATATGGTTTCAAAATTTCTTGTAACGGAGTTTTTGTTGAGAAAAGAAGAGTAAGGACGCCCAGTGGCCACATATATTTCAAGTGCGCGGATTATACGGTGCGGATTGTGAATGTCTATTTTTGAAAAGTAGGCTTCGTCCACTTGTCGCAATTTTTCCTGAAGTTTTGTGATCCCAAAAACTCTTAAGTCCGAATTCAGTTTTTCACGGATTTCAATAGGCACTTCCGGAAACTCATCTAGGCCTTTCACCACAGCATCCACATAAAGTCCGGAGCCACCGACCAAAATTAAGGTAGAAAGTTTCTGTTGATCCGGTTCAACAGGGTTGAATTTAAGGGTTATCAAATCGATCGCTTCACTTTCAAAATCTCCTACGGAATAATCGTCAAAAATACTTTTACTATGTATAAAATGATGCGGCACAGCATCCAGTTCATCTGTTGAAGGAACTGCGGTGCCAATGGACATTTCCTTAAAAAATTGTCGGGAATCTGCAGAGATTATCTCAGTGGAGAAGGCCTTTGCAAGAGATATCGACAAGGCCGTTTTTCCTATAGCAGTTGGACCTACTACGCAAATAAGTAAAGGCTTTCGTTTCATTGGTGATAAAAATCATTCTATTAAATAAGATTTGATCGAAATATTGCAAAGGATACCGACATTACCTCAATTATCCAGGATTTGCCGAAAGATCTATCGTTTTAACAACCTTTTTTCTTCGAAGGTAATCTTGTATTATGCCTATCAATTCGTCATCCTGTTGTACCGGATTTATGATGGCTTTTAAAATTTCAGGATTATTGATTTGGTGGTTGAGATTGAAATAGGTATAGCCTTTATAGACTCCGTTTTCAATCCAAATGGCCGAGCGTTCCTCCGTTACGCGCCCACGATCAATCAAGAGTAAGTTCTTGTTTTCGAAGTTTTGTTCGTGCAGGGCGGAGCGAACACGTGCATTATAGTGTTCAGGGTTTTCCTTGCCTACGCAGGCTCCATAACATATATCCATTTCGTGGAATGAACAGCTTCCATCACCAGACTCCAATCCAGCAAATTTGGAGCATAGCTGGTTTTTCTTCGTAAAATTTAAAAGATCAGTTTTTGCTTGTTGATAATTACTGTAGGTCAACTGTCCTTTTCTTTTCTTGTCGAACTTTTCAATTTTCAGATGGATATAGCCATTTTCATCTGTGGTTGTAACTGCTTGATGAGTAGAAGCGGGCCTTGGAAGTCGATTGTATTTAGGTTTATTCAGCTTAATTTCGGTATATTCCTTTAAAATTGAAATCAGTTCATTTCCCGTTTTTTCGTAAGAGACCGCTTGCACTTCCATCTGCAAACGTTTAGATTTTTTATTTTCGTTGGTAAAATGCTGCAACAGTTTTTTACGGATATTTTTACTTCTTCCTATATAAATAATTCTCCCGCCTTCATTATAGATATAGTAAACGCCTACCTCGGAGGGAGTGGTTTCTATAAGATCGAATAGTTTTGAGCTTATTTTTGGCTTTGTATCTTCCTTTAAGGTTTCGGATATTATTTCTTTGGAAGTGTCTTTTGAAAGCAACAGTTTAAACAATTCAACAGTAGCTTTTGCATCTCCTTGAGCGCGATGGCGATCTGTCATTGGAATTCCAAGAGAACGGGACAGCTTCCCCAAACTGTAGGACGGCATATCGGGAATCAGTCTTTTTGATAGCTCGACCGTGCAAAGGGTCTTTTTTTCAAAATTGTAGCCCAAACGGTCAAATTCAGTGGTCAGGATTCTGTTGTCGAATAAAGCGTTGTGCGCTACGATTACGCATCCATCTGTTATTTCTATGATGCGTTTTGCAACTTCATAGAATTTTGGTGCTTGCCGCAACATTTCGTTGTTTATGCCGGTTAAATTGGCCACAAAAGGTTGTATGGGGCGTTCGGGATTGATCAAACTGGCAAACTGGTCCACGATTTGATGTCCGTCAAACCTATAAATCGCAATTTCGGTTATTCCTTCCTCATTGTATTTTCCGCCTGTAGTCTCTATATCTAAAATTGCATACATAAATTTAATTGCCCAATTCCTTTTCTTGTTTGGAACTTAATGTTCTTATTGCTCGCCAATCGTAACCTTCAATATTCTCGATCTCCAAAAATCGTACTTCCAATGCGGACCATTGTACTTCCGTTTTCTATTGCCAATTTAAAATCGCCACTCATTCCCATTGAAAGAACTGTGAGATTGAATTTTTCCGCGAGAGATTCAAATAAATTTTGAAGCCTGCCAAATTCCGAGGAGATTATTTCTTTCTCAGATGTAAAAGTGGCCATTCCCATCAATCCAACAATTTTTATATTTTTAAGGGTTTTAAATGCTTCGGAATTGAGAAGTTGGACGGCATCTGCTTCTTCCATACCATATTTGCTCTCTTCTTGGGCAATTTTTATTTGAAGAAGACAATTGATGGTTCGTTCGTTCTTGATAGCTTCTTTGTTAATTTCCTTTAGGAGCCTTAAGCTATCAACAGCGTGGACCAAAGCCACGAAAGGCGCCATGTATTTTACTTTGTTGCGCTGCACATGGCCAACCATATGCCACTCAATATCCTTTGGCAATTCATTCCATTTGGACTCCATTTCCTGAACTTTGTTTTCCCCAAAAATTCGTTGGCCGGCATTATAAGCCTCCATTATCTGATCAATGGATTTCGTTTTTGAAACCGCCACCAAGCTAACGTTTTCTGGCAGTTCTTTTTTTATTCTTTTTAAATTTTCTGAAATTTTCGTCATCATTCTTTATCAACTTTTTATCAGGTTATCAGAATTCTTGAAATTCATAAATCGTTACGCCGCTCCTAAGCTTAGGTTCTATATATGTGCTTTTGGGCGGCATTTTCAATCCTTCATCGGC
>CAZMDY010000010.1:0-26348 GCA_964565295.1 uncultured Aequorivita sp.
CCGCTATATCGTGAATTTGGGCCACGGAATTTTACCGAACATTCCAATAGAAAATGCCGGAGCATTCATAGAGGCCGTGAAGGAATATAAACAGGGATGATACCTTGGGATCTTTTTAAAAGACTTAATTACAGGCAATTATTCGGATTGGCAGAAATGTTTATCAAAAATCCGGTATATGCAATTCCCACAGTACAGGCATCGAACAAATGCATGGCCATTTCGCAGAAGGAATATGGCAGCAAACACCATCTTAGCAATCGTGCAAACGCATTTCGGCATGCCCTTTGGGTAATTTTGATAACCCAAAAATGCGTAAAATGGAAAGTAAATGAAAAAAAAGCAATTGAATGGGCAAAAAGATTCACCGACTGGCATGAGGATTTTTCGCCCAATCGAGCCTTGGATAGGGCAATGGATCTGCACAACAATAGCACAGGGGCATTCTTTTATGAACAAATTAATGCTCAGGACGAACCGCAGATCATTTCTTTTTTAAAACAAAAAGCTTCGGAAGCCAAAAAAATCGAAACCGTGGAAGACACATTAAAGTATCAGAATAAACTTGTTTTTATTGCGGAATAAAATTGGTAAAACGGAGTTATCAGAACCCAAAATAGTCTATAACGACTGTTGAAGACCCACAGTGATGATAAGGAACATTCTAAAAGGTATACAGGCATACGCTGGAACGTTCCGGCTGATCAATAAATTATGCTTGTGGAAATATTTTGGGATTCCCATTCTTATAAGTGTAATAACCTTCCTCTCCATCGGATTTATAGCTTGGGGACTCGGTGATAATCTAGGCAGGTTTATTTCAAATATCTGGATGTGGGAATGGGGCGCGGCAACTTTCCGTACCATAAGTATATTTATTGGGACCCTGATTATCATTACTTTGGGACTTATTTTATATAGACATATTGTAATGGCCTTGAGCGCCCCTTTTATGAGCCCAGTTTCAGAAAAAATCGAAATGCATTTATTCGGCCAGAACCACAACCAAAGGAAAACCACATTTACGGCTCAGCTATGGCGTGGCGTGAGGATCAATTTACGGAATTTGGCCTTGGAACTCGCGCTCACCATCCCAATATTGTTGATAGGGTTTATTCCCGTTATCGGAATCATTTCCACAGTTTTATTGTTTCTTGTCCAAAGCTATTACGCAGGATTCGGAAATATGGATTACACGCTTGAACGGCATTTTAAATATTCGGAAAGCATTCGGTTTGTAAGTCGAAACAGAGGTTTGGCCATCGGCAATGGAATTGTTTTTATGCTGATGCTTTTAATTCCGGTCGTAGGTATTATATTGGTTTTGCCTTTGTCGGTAACTGCGGCAACAACCGAAACTTTAAAAGTTATTGCTCCAAGTGGCAAAACAGACATTTTGAAATCAATTAAAAATTAAAAAGATCCATGAAAGAGCACTTTGTAAACTATATTAAAAACCTACAGAACGAGATAACCACGGCATTGGAGAAAATAGATGGTTTTTCGAAATTCAAGGAAGATTTATGGCAGCGCCCAGAAGGAGGAGGCGGACGGACCCGAGTAATGGAAAACGGCAATGTTTTTGAAAAAGGGGGAGTCAACATAAGTGAGGTTTTTGGAAAATTGCCTGAAAGCATGCAAAATTACTTCGGCGTAAAGGATGCCGATTTTTTCGCCTGTGGTCTCAGTTTGGTCCTTCACCCCAAAAATCCTTTTGTCCCTACGGTCCATGCAAACTGGCGCTATTTTGAAATGTACGACGCCCAAGGAAATATAGTCGATAGTTGGTTTGGCGGCGGACAGGATTTGACTCCATATTACCTATTTGAAGAAGACGCCGAACATTTTCACCAAGTTTGTAAAACGGCATGTGATAAACATGGAGATTTATTTTATGAAAAATATAAAATCCGCTGTGACGAATATTTTTGGAATGCCCACCGCAATGAAGCACGTGGAATTGGCGGTCTGTTTTTCGATTATTTAAAACCTACCGAAGAAATGGATATGCAGGATTGGTATAACTTTGTAACGGAAGTTGGAGATAGTTTTCTGGATTGTTACCTCCCTATTGTTGAAAAAAGAAAAGATTTACCTTATTCCGATGAAAACAGGACTTGGCAGGAAATCCGGAGAGGCAGGTATGTGGAATTCAATTTGGTCCACGACAAGGGAACACTGTTCGGTTTAAAGACCAATGGCCGCATAGAAAGTATTCTAATGAGCCTTCCGCCAGTTGTGCAATGGAGCTATGACTTTCATCCTAAAGCCGGAAGTGAAGAGGCGAAGTTGGTTGAAATTTTAAAAAAGCCAAAACAGTGGGTTGCAACCTAGAACAAGGAGGAATTTTTTTGAATTTGCAATAAATAGAACAATTAAAAAAACTGGCTTAAAAGCTTGTTTTATCAGAATTAAAAACTTTCAACTATGCTACAAAGAAACCGAATATTAAGAACATCCGAAACTTTGCGAAGTTTGGTCCGGGAAACCGTCGTTACATCCAATGATTTTATCGTTCCTCTGTTTGTTGTGGAAGGGAAGGGCGTTAAGGAGGAAATTGAGTCAATGCCCAATTATTACAGATTGAGCTTGGATCTGCTACAAAAAGAAGTCAAAGAACTTTGGGAACTCGGATTAAAATCTGTTTTGCTTTTCGTCAAAATTGACGACTCACTAAAAGACAACTGCGGAAAAGAAGCCTTAAACCCAGATGGCTTGATGCAAAGAGCCATAAAAACAGTAAAAAACACGGTTCCCGAAATGCTCGTAATGACTGATGTAGCCTTGGATCCCTTTTCAAAGTTTGGGCACGACGGAATAATTTCGGAAGGAAAAGTGCTGAACGACGACACCAATGCTGTTTTGGCAGAAATGTCCCTAAGCCACGCAAAAGCAGGGGCCAATTTTGTGGCGCCCAGCGATATGATGGACGGACGTATTTTCGAAATCAGGACTCTCCTGGAGGACGAAGGTTTTTTCGACACAGGGATTATGGCCTATAGTGCCAAATATGCTTCGGCGTTTTACGGTCCGTTCCGCGATGCTTTGGATTCAGCACCGGTAGATTCAAAAGATATTCCGAAGGATAAAAAAACTTATCAAATGGATTTCGGCAATCGGGAGGAAGCTATCCGTGAAACCTTGATGGACATTAAAGAAGGCGCCGACATCGTAATGGTAAAACCTGGCCTCTGCTATTTGGATATTGTCCGTGAAATAAAAAATTCCGTCAATGTTCCCGTGGCGGTGTATCAAGTAAGCGGTGAATACGCCATGTTAAAAGCAGCAGCACAAAAAGGATGGCTTGACCATGACGCGGTCATGGTGGAACAAATCACCGCCATAAAGCGCGCTGGAGCATCAATGATCGCAAGTTATTTTGCTAAAGATATGGCTAGACTGCTACGATGATTTTAAGGTGATCCCATTTCGCATTTGGCCAAAAAACTAATCAAGAAATGAAAACCGCATATATAGAAACCCCAATCGGAATTTTGGAATTAACAGGCTCAACTGAAGGCTTGGTGTCAGTTATATTTAAGGACGATGGATATTATGCGGTTTCCCAAAGAATTCCAGCAGAACTCCAAAGTACTGTGAAACAGCTTCAGGATTATTTTGAAGGAAAAACGCAGGGATTCAACATAAAACTTTCTCTGGAAGGAACCAGTTTTCAGAAAAAGGTGTGGAACCAACTCTTGAAAATTCCTTTTGGAAAAACAATAACTTATTCCCAAATGGCGGCTAAACTCGGCGATCCTAAAGTTATTCGGGCGGCAGCTTCTGCAAACGGAAAAAATCCAATTCCCATCATAGTTCCTTGCCATCGCATAATTGGTTCAGACGGCTCCTTAACGGGCTACGCTGGTGGGCTCGATCGCAAAAAATGGTTATTGGAACATGAAAATCCCCCGAAACAAATGGTCTTGTCATTTTTTTAAAATCTTGCTTAATATTTTATCTTAATCTTATCATTTTTTTAAGTCTTCTTGACCAGAAATTCGTGTAAATTATGCCTCTTATTCACTGAATAAACTATCGATGAAAGAAAATGTTATCTCCACATTGATTATCCTTGGAGTTTTGATACTTGTAGGCTTTTTATGGTTCGCTTTTGAAAACCCGGTTCTAAATCCAAAATTGAAAGAGGAAACTTATGTTATCATCCGAAAATGGGACCTCCCGAAGATTTTGGAAGAAGTTTCGGGCATACACTATCTTTCTGAAAACAAAATTGCCTGCGTGCAAGATGAGGACGGAATTATATATATCTATAATCTGGATAATGATATTATAGAAAAAAGTATCACTTTTTCAAAATCAGGTGATTACGAAGGAATTGCGATTATGGACAGCACCGCCTATATTATGGAAAGCAATGGAAAGATCCATCAAGTAGTGAATTATATGGATTCATTAATGATGAGTTCAACTATTGTCAAAATTCCCTTTTCAGGAAAAAACAATATGGAGTCCTTAAGCGCCGATTCCATAAACAATCGGTTATTGCTCTCCCCAAAAGAGGTGGACCCGAAAAGTAGGGATTATAAGGGAATCTATGCTTTTGATCTCGAGTCAAATCGAACTTTGCCCGAACCAATTTTGAAAATTCCTCTCGACGATCCTATTTTGATGGATAAGAAATCCAAATCGGATGATGATGGTGGAACAGAAACCGGAGAATTTTTCCCTTCGGATTTGGCAATCCATCCGATCAATGGAAACTTCTATATTTTGGAGGGAAAAACCCCTCGTTTGCTTATCATGGATCCCCAAGGAAACATCCTGCAACTCCATACATTCAGTGAAGATTTCTTTCCTCAACCTGAAGGTATATCCTTCGCTCCAGACGGGAGGATGTTCATTTCCAACGAAGGAAAAAAAGAAACAGCAAATATTCTGGAAGTAGAATTGAAAGATGAATAGGACTTCAGAACAAAGGAAAGTCTTATTTAAGCATATTCAGTTTTTAAATTCTCCAGCATAATTTTGGTCATTTCATCCAAAGAAATTTTGCTTTCCCAGCCCCAATCCTTTTGTGCCTCACTGTCATCAATACTTTGCGGCCAACTATCGGCAATGGCCTGACGAAAATCTGGGCTATAATTTATCTCAAATTCGGGAACATATTTTCGGATACTTTCAGCAATTTCCTCAGGATTGAAACTAATGGCAGCAAGATTATAGGAGCTCCGAATTTGGATCTTTTCCGATTCTGCTTCCATTATAGACACAGTGGCACGGATAGCATCGTCTATAAACATCATTGGAAGAACGGTTTGCGCATTGAGAAAGCACGTGTATTCTTTGTGTTTCAAAGCTTTGTGATAAATATCGACTGCATAGTCCGTAGTGCCACCGCCCGGAAGCGTTTTATAACTTATAAGGCCGGGATAACGAAGACTCCTAACGTCCACACCATATCGACTGTGGTAATATTCACACCATCGCTCCCCGGTTTGTTTACTGATTCCGTACACTGTGCTGGGTTCCATTACAGTTCGTTGTGGAGTGTCGTTTTTTGGGGTTGTCGGTCCAAAAACAGCGATACTCGATGGCCAGAAAACCTTTTCAATTTTTTTGTCCTTTGCCAAATTGAGTATATGAAAAAGGGAATCCATGTTAAGAGCCCAACCTTTCATCGGAAATTTTTCGGCAGTAGCTGAAAGCATAGCGGCCATTAGATAAACATCGGTAATTCCGTGGCGGATTATAATTTCCTCAATAGCATGGTAATCCGTAGCGTCCAAGATCTCAAAAGGACCACTCTGCATAAGTTCCTCAGCGCCTTCACGAATGTCGCTCGCAATTACCTTATGGCTTCCAAACTTAGTGCGTAAATATGCTGTGAGCTCCGTACCAATCTGTCCGCTTGCCCCTATTATCAGTATTCGTTTTTTCATTAGTTTAAAATATTTTATAACAGAAAGTTGTAAATGCCTTAATGTTCATTTCCAAGTTCACTATAATTTATTTGCGGTGTACTTTTTCTGAAAAATGCGTTGCAAAGGTACAAATTACCCCGGCTTCCATAGTTTAAAAATCTATATGTCTTTTGGGTAAAATACCAGTATATTTGTAGACTCTTTAACTTGTTATGAAGTCCACGATTTTGCTTATTTTGTTTGTTGCTCTTGCTTTGTCTTGCAAAAATTCATTAAATGAGAGCACGGAAGAACCAGAGCACAAGTCAACCATGGTCTTTGGCGACACACTGTTCAGCTTTCCCGAATTTTCATTTCCGCTTGTAGATAACACTGTTCGCTGGGGTGTTTTGGAAGATTTCCTTTCTGAAGCCAAGGAATTGAACGGCAGTAATTTTCAAACTCTTAAAAACCGTTCAGAAAGGCTTGTTGAATATTCCGATTCGCTTATTAAAAAAACACCAGACACGTTGGATATAAGCCCAATCCGAAGCAGATTGATTGTTTTAAAAACACGTGCCGAAATGTTGCATCAATACACACATCAAGGTATCTTGGATTCTGCAAATCTTCAGGAATCCGTGATGGAAATGAACAGTGCCGTCTCAAATTTCATCATCCGCCTCAACGAAAAGTTTCAAAAAGACAAAATTGATTCGCAGCGAAAAGAAAACGAGCGTAGGGAATTTTTGGACCAAAACCGTTTCAACGATTCTATACTGGAATTGGAAAGACAAAATGCAATGGACAATGATATGTAACTTTTTTGTCCCCTTCACGACGTATCTTACGATCATTTCAAAAATTGAATTTAAGTACAATAAACTTTAAAAATATGAAGGATAGGGATCTATCTTCAAAAATCAAATCGCAAAAAATGAAAATAAAATTTTTAAACCCTGCTGTGGCAGCATTAATTATTGTAGCATCCACCTTTGGCTGTAAGGAAAAGGCCGAATTGGCTCATACCCCTGTAGAATCCCACGGGATCAACTTGGAAGATATGGACACAACCGTAAGCCCGAGAGTGGATTTTTACAACTATGTGAACGGGAACTGGATGAAAAATAATGAGATTCCAGATGACCAAACCCGATGGGGAGGGTTTACAATTCTTAGGAAAAAAACAGATGCCGATGTTTTGAACATTTTGAAAAATGCAAAGAACAGTGAAAAATACTCCGAAGACACCGATCAGGCAAAAGCGTTGATTATTTTCGAATCGCAGTTGGATACCGTTTCCAGAAATCAGGCGGGAATCGAGCCTTTAAAACCGACTCTTTCCAAAATCGAGGCCATGAAAACACTTGCCGATTTTCAAAAATTGATCAGTGAAGATGCGGTTTCGGTTTCTCAGCCTTTTATAGGTCTGGCCGCCTTTTCAAACCCAAGTAACAGTTCAATGAATTCGGCTTATATCACTCCTGGTAGCTTAGGACTTCCCGATCGTGATTTTTACACCAATACGGATCCGGCTTCTGTACAGATCCGTAAGGATTATGTAGACCATATTGCCCGAATGTTGCAGTTTCTCGGAGATTCCGAAGAGTCGGCACGAGCGCAGGCAGAAACTATCCTTGCATTTGAGACAAAACTGGCAATTCCCCGATTGGACAAAGTGGAAAGTCGCGATTTCAGGAATTTCAACAATCCCAGAAGTATTTCAGAGTTACAAAATATGCTTCCTCAAATTAAATGGGAGCAAGTTTTTAAAGATATGGGCGTAACAAAATCTATGGACACGGTTATTGTTATGCAGCCAAAATATATGGAAACATTAAAACAATTGTTCTCCAATCCGGATTTCAAAACTTGGAAGACTATTATGCGATGGTCCACTCTAAACAGTTCCGCAGGATTGTTGACCACAGAAATAGAAAAAGCCAATTTTGATTTTTATGAAACCACATTGAATGGGACAAAAACTCAAAAACCGGCAACCGAAAGAGCCCTAGCAACTGTGAACGGCAGCGTTGGAGAAGCGTTGGGAAAACTTTATGTGGATGAAATGTTTCCTCCAGAAGCCAAAGCGAAAGCCGAACAAATGATTTCTAATGTAATCATCGCATTTAAGGATCGAATAAACAATTTGGAATGGATGAGCGATAGCACGAAGGTGAAAGCCGTCGAAAAATTAGATAGGTTTACCGTAAAAATTGGATATCCCGATAAATGGAAAGACTATTCCTTGATGGAAGTGAATGATGACAACACCTTTTATGACAATATGATTGCAGTAAGAGCATGGAACTTTAAAGAAAACTTGGATAAAATAGATGAACCCGTCGATCGCACCGAATGGGGAATGAGCCCACAAACAGTGAATGCATATTTTAACCCATTCAACAATGAAATCGTTTTCCCGGCTGCCATTTTGCAACCACCGTTTTATGATTATAAAGCAGATGAAGCGGTAAACTATGGAGGAATTGGAGCTGTGATCGGCCATGAAATTTCCCATGCTTTTGATGATAGCGGCTCACGCTTTGACGCAAACGGAAATCTAATAAATTGGTGGACTGATGCAGATCTTGAAAACTTTACCGAACGCGGAAACCAACTTGCGGAACAGTACAGCAATGTGGAAGTGTTGGACAGCGTTTTTATCAATGGAAAATTCACCTTGGGCGAAAACATTGGCGACCTTGGGGGAGTTCTGGCAGCCTATGATGGTCTGCAGCGCTTCTTCAAGGAGAATGGAAGACCGGATAATATTGACGGCTTCACGCCAGAGCAACGATTTTTTATGAGTTGGGCTACAATCTGGCGTACAAAATCAAGAGAAGAATATACTCGAAACCAGGTTAAAACCGACCCACATTCTCCCGGAATGATACGGGCCACACAACCTTTACTCAACGTTGATGCTTTTTATGAAGCATTCGATATTCAGGAAGGAGATCCGATGTATATCGCGCCTGAGGAGCGAGTTCGAATCTGGTAAGCTTGGTGAAATAGCCAATAAAAAATGGCTGCTCCAAAATAGGGGCGGCCATTTTTTTTTGTCCTATGTCCAAAAATATCGAAAAGGAATTGAAACGCCTGCCGAACAAAAGGTTGTTTGCTTAGTGCTTTCCCGTGATATTATTTTGGATTTTATTAATATCTGTAATATTCTGGCTTGAACGGCCCTTCAACTTCAACTCCAATATACGCTGCCTGATCCTCGCGAAGTTCAGTAAGTTCAACCCCTATTTTCTCAAGATGGAGTTTAGCAACTTTCTCATCCAAATGTTTGGGGAGCATATAAACTTTGTTTTCGTAGTTTTCTCCATTTTTCCACAATTCGATCTGTGCTAAGGTTTGATTTGTGAAACTATTGCTCATCACGAAACTTGGATGCCCAGTGGCACAGCCGAGGTTTACCAATCTACCTTCGGCCAAAAGAATAATATCTTTTCCAGCAATGGTGTATTTGTCCACTTGGGGCTTGATTTCAACGTGTGTGTGGCCATGATTATTCTTGAGCCAAGAAACGTCTATCTCATTGTCGAAATGTCCAATGTTACATACAATGGTTTTGTCTTTCATAGCTTCAAAATGCTCACCGCGAACAATGTCCTTGTTTCCAGTAGTTGTGATTACGATGTCCGCATTCCCCATAACTGTTTCCAGTTTTTTGACCTCAAATCCATCCATTGCAGCCTGTAGAGCACAAATAGGATCGATTTCGGTTACGGTAACAATACTTCCCGCACCTTTAAATGATGCAGCAGTACCTTTTCCTACATCGCCATATCCGCATACAACAACTCGTTTTCCTGCAAGCATCACATCTGTGGCACGACGTACAGCATCTACAGCGCTTTCGCGGCAACCGTATTTATTGTCAAATTTACTCTTGGTAACACTGTCATTTACGTTTATCGCCGGCATTGGCAATGTTCCTTTTTTCATGCGTTCATAGAGTCGATGCACTCCCGTTGTGGTTTCTTCGGAAAGACCTTTCACGCCTTGTGCAAGTTCTGGGTATCTATCCAGAACCATATTGGTCAAATCTCCACCATCATCAAGAATCATATTCAATGGCTGGCGGTCTTCTCCAAAAAACAAAGTTTGTTCAATGCACCAATCAAATTCCTCTTCACTCATACCCTTCCAAGCATATACCGGAACACCAGAAGCAGCAATAGCCGCCGCTGCGTGGTCTTGGGTTGAGAAAATATTACAAGAGCTCCAAGTAACTTCGGCTCCTAATGCAGTCAAGGTTTCGATCAAAACTGCAGTTTGAATTGTCATGTGCAAGCAACCTGCAATGCGCGCGCCTTTAAGAGGTTGTTCCGCTCCATATTCTTCACGTAGACTCATTAAACCTGGCATTTCTGCTTCAGCTAGTTCAATTTCTTTTCTTCCCCAATCTGCCAGAGAAATATCTTTTACTTTGTAAGGGATATAAGGCATTGTTTTCGTTGACATAAATTTTAATTTTTACTTCGCCAAGAGGCGAAACTCATTGATATTAACTATTTTTGATTTTTTATCTAAGTCTGCAAAAGTACGTAATATCCTTCTAAAATCTATGCCGCTTTATAAAACTATAACAGTAAGCCCGACCACCAAAGTGCTGATTTGGAAAATAGAGGAATCTTTTGATGCGCTTTCTGAAGCTATTTCTCTCACGGAAAAATGTTCAAACAGGGTCAAAAACATGAAAAGTGAACTGCATAGGCGGGGATTTATGAGCATCAGGAAGTTACTGGAAATTATCGGATATACAGATTACGATTTGTATTATGACGAAAACGGGAAGCCTCATTTAAAAGATGGAAAGCACATTTCAATCACGCATTCCTTTCATTTTTCTGCCATCATAATAAGTGACCAGGAAGTGGGGATCGACATTGAAAAACAACGGCAGAAAATTTTGCGCATTGCCCATAAATTCACACCCATCGAGGAATATAGAACTATTGCAAATGAAGATGCCCTAATCAGGAAATTGACCATCGTTTGGTGCGCCAAGGAATCATTATACAAAAGTTTTTCTGAAAAAAGCGTCAGTTTTATACAACATATTGATGTGGATGAATTTAATCTGGACGAAAACAGAACCACTGCTACCGTAACATACGGAGACAAAGGGCTGACATACCAAGTAGATTTTCTGGAATTTGAAGGTTTTACTTGTGCTTACGCTCAAATTTTAGAAAAGAGTTAAATAAATGGGAGGGATTTATTATAACGCTTTTTTGAAATCTGTTGAAATGAAGGAAAAGTTGCTTGCAATCCTTATTGATCCCGATAAATTTGACGCTTCAAAATCACAGCTTTTTCTAAAAGAAATTCCAAAGAAAACTACGCATTTACTGGTTGGAGGAAGCAGTGTTGGAAATGGAGATACTGAAAAAACACTTCTTTCTTTGAAGCAAAAAACCGATTTGCCCATATTTCTTTTTCCTGGAGATCATTCCCAAATTTCGGGATTGGCCGATGGTGTTTTGTTTTTGACTTTACTTTCCGGAAGAAACCCAGAATATTTGATTGGCCAGCAGATAAAATCTGTCCCAACCTTGAAAAACCTTTCTTTGGAAATAATTGCTACTGCCTATATTTTGATCGATGGCGGCTTTGACTCTGCTGTTTCTAGAATTACCCAAACCCAACCAATCCCACAGAAGAATACTGATTTAATCGTTAACACAGCTTTGGCTGGGCTATACATGGGAGCAAAAACCATTTATTTGGAAGCCGGAAGTGGTGCGTTATTTCCGGCACGGCCAGAAATCATCTCCGAAGTGAAAAAGGCAACAAACATCCCACTTATAGTGGGCGGGGGAATTAAAACGGAAAAACAAAAACTGACGGCGTATAAAGCTGGAGCGGATATGGTGGTGATGGGAACAGCATTTGAAAAGTAAATTGAAGAAAAAGGAAATCCAAGGATCATTTAAAAAAGTAAACAAGTAATTTTGAACGAAATCATATAAAAAATGGACATTTCAGTAGAGCTTACCCTTTCACCCCTTCAAGACGATTTTGAGCCTGCAATAATTAATTTCATCAAAAACCTTCGCAATTCGGGCCTTACGGTTTTGGAAAATCCGCTCAGCACCCAAGTTTTTGGCAATTATGACGAAGTGATGGCACTTCTTCAGAAAGAAATGAAAACGGCCTTGGAAGCCGTTGACCGTGGGCTGCTGTACATCAAGATCGTAAAATCGGACCGAAGCGACTATGAACCACATTTTTGATTGGGTTTTTGCAGAATACCAAAACGTTCCCACTCATCTTTTGGTGTTGGAACTGGTAGCCGTTTTTGCAGGAATTTTAAGCGCATGGTTCTCAAAACAGAACAATATCCTGATTTATCCCACAGGAATTCTTAGCACCTCAATTTTTGTCTATCTTCTTTTCGTATATGGTCTTTTGGGCGATTTAATAATCAATGCCTATTATTTTTCAATGAGCATTTACGGTTGGTATTTCTGGACCAGAAAAGTGGATAAAGAGCACTACACACCCATCACTACTATGGATTCCAAAGAAAAAAAAATTGCTTTTGGCATCTTTGTAGGAACTTTGTTTTTCATTTTCACGGTGTACCAAATTTTTGACAAATGGAGCAGTTGGACCGCCTATGTCGATACGCTTACCACTGCTATATTTTTTGTAGCGATGTGGTTGCTGGCACGCAAAAAATTAGAAAACTGGTCGTTTTTGCTCGTCGGAAATATAATTTCCATTCCCTTGTATTTTTATAAGGGACTCGTGTTTTCGTCGTTCCAATTTGTATTGTTTGTGATTATTTCCATTTATGGATATATTGCTTGGAAGAAAAATTTAAACAAACCCGAAACCAGTCTCTTAAATTGATCAAAGTAGTGTTATACGGCCCCGAATCCACAGGAAAGACAACTCTGGCTTCCCAACTGGCGGCACATTACAATACCCAATGGGCACCAGAATTTATGCGGGAATATTTGGAGCAAAAATGGGCTGGCGAAAAACAAGTAGTCACAAAAGCTGATTTGATCCCAATCGCAAAAGGCCAAATGGAAAATGAACGCAAAGCCGCTGAAAAAGCCCCCAATCTGCTGATCTGCGACACCAATCTATTGGAATTGAAAGTTTATTCAGAATATTATTTCGAGGGATATTGTCCAGAATTTATCCAGAAAGAAGCAAGCAAAAACAATTCAGACATATATCTGTTGACTTATATTGACACCCCTTGGGAAGCTGATATTTTGCGCGACCGACCAAACAACCGTATGGAAATGTTCCGTATTTTCGAAGCCGAATTGATACAACATAATTTTCACTATCAAATTTTAAAAGGACACAAAAAGGAACGTTTTGACAAAGCAGTGGAAATAATTGATGATTTAATAAAAAAACAAAATCATTGAGTTCATTAGCTATACAAAATATTGATTCATTATTAATAAGAAGATAAACCGATTTAAAATAACAGACTACGCAAAAATGTTTACCGAAAAAAACATACAACAAATAAAAAGCCACGGCCTTTCTGAAACGGAAGTAAACCGCCAGCTCAAAATTTTCAGAAATGGCATTCCCTTTGCCAATATCGAAAAGGCGGCATCGCTTCAGAACGGAATTGAATCTTTTTCCCAAACCCAAAAAGAGGATTTTGTTCAACTATTTGAATCGGAAAAAGATAAGCTGAAATTGCTGAAATTCGTTCCTGCATCGGGCGCGGCCACTAGAATGTTTAAGTTTTTACATCGGTTTTTGGAAATATATGATCATGGCACTAATATAGATTCATTTCTTCAAAAAGAAGAAACCCAAGATTTAAAGGTGTTTTTTAATTCCCTTAAAAAATTTCCTTTTTCCAAATTGGTCTTTGATCGACTGAACAACAAATTCCCTAACTTTTACACTATGGAAAAAGGAAAGCGGTTTTATTTGTTCGTTCAAGAAATGCTTGAAAAGAAAGGTTTGGATTTCAGCCACACCCCAAAAGGACTGGTTCCGTTTCACAAAACCGAAGGTACTTATCGAACCGCATTCGGCGAACATCTTTACGAAGCAGTTTTCTATGCAACTTCAAAAGGCGTGGCAAATTTACATTTCACGGTTTCTGAAGAACATATTGATAAATTTAAGGAACGATATAATGAAATCCAGAAATCCGTCGAAAACAAAACAGGAGTGTCATTCAATATATCCTATTCTTTTCAAAAAAAAGAAACAGATACTATCGCAGCAACTTTGGACAACAAACCGTTTAAGGATGCCAATGGAAACTTGCTGTTTCGTCCGGCTGGACATGGAGCCCTATTGGAAAATTTGAACGAAATGGATGCGGATATTGTCTTCATTAAAAACATTGATAATGTGGTTTCGGAAAAACATGTGGAAACCATTGCATTTCATAAAAAAATGTTGGCGGGAAAACTTTTATCCTTTCAAGGTCAAATTTTTGATTGGATAAAGAAGTTAAAAAAAGGAAAACCTTCCGATGCACTTTTGGAAGAAGTTTCAAATTTCATTTCGGAAAAACTTCATATTTCAGGAATTCCCAAAAACAAACATTCTTTTTTAAAAACTCTCGATCGCCCCATTCGTATTTGTGGCGTTGTGGAGAACACAGGTGCACCCGGGGGCGGTCCTTTTTTCGTAAAAAACTACGCTGGCGAATCCGCCATCCAGATTGTGGAAATGTCGCAGATTGACCTTACAGATCCCAATAAAAAAGTATTGGTGGACACCGCCACACATTTCAATCCGGTTGATTTGGTTTGTGGGGTCCGAGACCACAAGGGCGAAAAGTTCAATCTCTTTGAATTTGCCAATCCTGATGCAGGATTCATTTCGGAGAAATCTTACGAAGGGAAACCAATCAAAGCACTGGAACGCCCAGGCCTTTGGAATGGCGCAATGGCAAATTGGAACACTGTTTTTGTGGAAGTTCCATTGATTACCTTCAATCCGGTAAAAACCGTCAATGATCTTTTGAGCGAAGCACACCAACACTAATGGACATTGAAACGCTACTTTCAGAACTTCATTTTAAAGGCATTAGAAGCAGTGGCCCCGGCGGGCAGCATGTGAACAAAACCGCTTCAAAAGTAGAAGTCTCGTTTAACCTGGAATCATCAAAAGCGCTTTCTGAGATTGAAAAAGATCGACTACGGGCCAAAATTCCCACAAAAATATCCTCGGATGGAAACATCACTCTGCAATGTGGCGAAACCCGCAGTCAACACCGTAATAAAACAATCGTTATGGAAAGACTGTTGGAATTACTAAAGTCAAACCTCAAACGTGCCAAAAAACGCAAGAAAACAAAGCCTTCTAAAAACGCCATCGAACGTCGATTGAAATCCAAAAGAGAGCAAGCAATGAAAAAATCCAATCGAAAACCACCCAGAATTGATTGATTTATACGATTATTGTATAATTTTTACACAGCTGTTACCTTTTTCTGCCACAATTCCTATAAATTACATTTAATTTAAATACTATCCAACTTACTGAACTTCAGTAAGTTTTGTATTCTTTGGATGACTACATTCTTAAATGGCATAACTTTTCCTTTATACATTGCAACAAACGAAACTTGGAACACAAGCAATAATTTAAAATTATAATAATGAAGAAATTAATTATGACTGCCGCCATTTTGTTGGGCGGAATATCAGTTGCATCAGCACAGATAGACCAAAAAATAAAAAAAGAACAACCCGAAACTGCTGTTGAGGCAAAAGCGGAAAGCAGACCGATCGCTGCCAAGGAAGCCAAAACTTCAACAGTAGCAAAGGTTGCTCAAGACTATAAAGAAGTAAGGATTTCTGAACTACCTGCTACCGTACAAGAAGCCATAGCTAAGGATTTTGACGGTTCCACTATTTCTAAAGCTTACGTGAATGCCAAGGGTGAGTACAAAGTCGAGCTTGCAAACGAAAATGCCAAAAAGGCTGACGTCTATATGGACTCCAAGGGCAAGTTGGTCAAAAATGAATTAAAGAAGCAGTAAGCTGCAGGTATTTAGATTCAATACTTCTTTTGAGAAAGACATCCAAAACGGGTGTCTTTTTTTGTGATAACTTTAAAGATTGCCCCAAGTTATACTTCCTATTTTTACGGCTTGAACTACGAAGATGTCGAAGCGAATACATATTATAGAAGACGATGTGGTTTTTGGGAAAATGCTCCAATCATTTTTAGAGCGCAAAGGCTTTCAAATCAGTCTGTCGCACACTGGTGCACATGGAAGGATTGCGCTGACTGAAAGCGAATTCGATTTTTTGATTACCGATTTAAAGCTTCCCGATGATTCTGGATTGGAATTGTTGGAATTTGCACAACAAAAATCACCGAACATGAAAGTAATCCTGATTACCGGATATGCCGATGTTGAAACAGCGGTGCGAGCAATTAAAAAAGGAGCTTTGGATTATATCTCAAAACCTTTTCGACCCGAGGAGCTTTTGATGATCATTGAAGAGTCATCCCAGAAAATCAAATCCAAACTTAAGAACATCCCAAAAAAAACCAATGTAGCAACGGCAAAAATTTCGGAAGCGCCAAAGTTTATTGTTGGAATCAGTGAACTTTCCAAAAAATTCAACCAGCACCTCAAACTCGTGGGACCCACCGATATGTGTGTTTTGATTGAAGGCGAAAGTGGCACCGGAAAGGAAGTGGCGGCAAAAGCCATCCATCAATACAGCACAAGAAATAATCGAAGTTTTGTGGCTGTTGATTGTGGCGCAATCCCAAACGAAATTGCAACAAGCGAATTTTTTGGTCATATAAAAGGAAGTTTCACTGGAGCCATTAACGATAAAAAAGGGCATTTTGAGGCCGCCAATGGAGGAACTCTTTTTCTGGACGAAGTTGGAAATCTATCGTACGAAAACCAAAAACAATTGTTGCGAGCATTGCAGGAACGAAAAATAAAACCCGTAGGAAGCAATACTGAAATATCCGTAGATGTCAGGGTTATTTCAGCAACAAACGACGACTTGGTCAAGGCTGTTTCCGAAGGAAAATTTAGGGAAGATTTATACCATAGGTTGAATGAATTTTCCATCCGAATCCCCTCCTTGCATGAACGGAAGGAAGATTTATTTCTGTTTGTTGAGTACTTTTTGAATGAAGCAAACCTTTCCTTGGGAAAAGAAGTACTCGGCCTGAGCAAGGAAGTGAAACAAGCATTTGAAAATTATGCGTGGCCCGGAAACCTTCGGGAATTGAAAAATGTGATCAAACGGTCCGTTTTGCTGACAAATTCCGATTTAGTTCCATTAGAAGTTATCCCTCGTGAAGTACTTTTTTCAAAACCAAAGCCTGAAACCGTTGATTTCTCTACCGAAACCAATGAAAAACAACTTATTTTAAATGCATTAAAAGAAGCAGAATTCAATAAGACCAAGGCAGCAAAACTTCTAAAAATTACCCGAAAGACTCTTTATAACAAATTGGAATATTACAACATTGAGCTATAAGTTATAATTCCAAGGCGTTTAATGCGGCCAACAGTTCCATCGCCTTCTGCCGAAGATATTCCAAATCTTCTTCAAGTTCCGAAATTTTCACTTCCTGGGTATAAGATTCCATCTTTTCCAAAATCGGTATAGCCTCCGCGGCCTTCAATTGGCGAAACATGGTCAACATTCGATGGGCGGTTTCTTTAATGAATTCTATGTTTTTGTTAGAAACGGCAAGCAATAACGATTCCAGATCCAGCTTAGTCTGAGAACCAAAAACAGAGATCACTTCACGCAAAGATTCCGGCGAACTTAGAAAAGAATTCATCAGCGACAGATCAAACAGTTTATTTTCGGGAGGCATATTGGGCACCAATATTTTTTCCAATTCATTTTCCGACGCGGGAACACGATAATCCAAATTTGGAAAAACACCTCTCAAAACAGTAAAAAGCTCATGGTTTGAAAAAGGCTTTGGAAGCATATCGGCAAAACCTCTATCTAAATAAAAGTTACGTTCATGAGTCCGATTTCCGGTCATTGCAATTACTGGTTGCCCTTCAAAAGATTTAACTTCGTCATTTCTTAATTGTTCCAAAACGGCAAACCCATCAGTGCCGGGCATCTGGATATCGGTCAAAATGAAATCATAGTCTGAGCTATATGTTTTAAATTTTTCGAAACTGCCGAACGTTTCTGAAATAATTCCCATTTTATCACAGATCTCACTTAACAGTGTTCGCAAAGCTTTGTCATCTTCAATTATCACTCCTTTCAAACCTGTATATTTGGGCAGTTTGGCAGGCATAGTCTCCTGAAGCGGCCGCTCGGTGTTTTCAAGCGGCAGTATTAAGGTAAAACGACTGCCTTTTCCCAAAACACTTTCCACTTCCAAACGGCCAGATAAAAGTTCAGTTAACTTTTTTGAGATAGCAAGGCCCAAGCCGCTTCCGCCAAATTTGTGTGCTATTTCCTTTTCGGCCTGGGTAAACTCATTGAAAATTAGTTTCTGTTTTTCTTTTGAAATTCCGATTCCAGTATCGATCACATCAATCTTTACCGTAGTAATATTTCGATCGGTTTTTACCACCTCTACATTTATGGAAACACTTCCACGCTCAGTAAATTTGAATGCATTGCCCACCAAATTATTGATAACCTGTCGAATCCGAAATGGATCACTTTTGAAAATCCTATTTTTCAACCGATCAGAAATCGAGATTTTCAGTTCCACTGACTTCTGAGGATACACTCGTTTCATTGCATTTCCGGCTTCATTAATTATGTTCTCCAATGAAAATGGAATGTGTTCCATGGATAATTTACCAGCCTCTAATTTTGAAAAATCGAGAAGGTCATCGACCAAATGTGTGATAAAATGTGAACTTGAGTTTATTTGCGATAAATAATTCCGCTGTTTTTCCGAAAGCGGGGAATTTTCCAACAATTCTGAATAACCGCTAATGGTGTTCAATGGTGTTTTCAGGTCGTGGCTAACTGTTGAAATTAATTGTTCCCGACTTTTGAGCAGGCTTTCAGCATAATTTTTGGATTCCTCCAAGTACTTCTTAAATCTTTCAGCTTTAAAAAAATCGGACAGGATGAAATAGGAAAAAATCAATATGACCATTCCTCCAACAATTCCGGCAAATTGCAAAATCTCGCCTGTTCGTTGGATTGCTGCCGCACTTTCCTCTCGTTCTTGGCTATTTTTCTTGGCGATCTCCTCATCAAAGCTTTCAATAATTTCCCGTAACCGTTCAGAAATTTTAAGGTCGTTTCGAATCAGTTCATTTTCTTTTTCCCGAAGTGATTCGCGAATGCGCGAGTTTTCCTTTTTAGCTTCAGCAACAATATATCGCGACGCGATGAGCATGGAATCCACTGTTTTGGATCGTACCGTGGAAGTGTCCCGCGCCGGATCACTGTTCAGGTAGTCCGCATACGATTGCCAGATGCGACGTTCCCGTCTGCTCAATTTGGAAGGTTCCTGTAAAAGTGTCTCGACAGAAATAAGCCCGATGGAAGCTTCCAATTTTTGCACCTCTTCCATAATTTCATCCAGCGAAGTATCTTTTTTATTGGTTAAAGTGAGGATTCTTAACTGTTCAATATTATCGTTCTTTTCAATCAATAAATTTTTGACACTATCCAACTGTCTAATCTGAAATTCACTGGTCAACATAGATTTTATTTCCTTAATTTTAAGGAACAGCGAGTCGGTCTTTAAAGTGTACTGGTCAAAATCATCGTCATTTTCAGTCAAGATCGCCAACCTCGAAAAACCATCAGCCTCATAGACCAGATTGATCAGGGTTCCAGTTTCAATAAACTTCTTTTGGCCTACATTATTCGTTTTCTCATCGGTTAATTTTTCGAGTTCAGCATACAAAAAGAATCCAACCAGAACGGTTAAAGCGCCAAGGACAACATAACTCAGAATAATCTTAAAAGTAAATTTGTTTTTAAAATCTATCATATTCCAAATGTAAAGACATTTCTGGTGAAACCCTTTGGCAAGATAGAGAAATGAATTGTATCTTTGCCGAACATCTCAAAGGGGTGCCTATTTTATTCAAGAGTTTGGATTTTGTAATTCTGAATTAAAAGAAGCTGAGATCATACCCAAAGAACCTGGGCGGATAATGCCGCCAAGGGAAACAAGGATACACTGTATTCTGCGGAAACCCCTGATGATCCATAACAATTGGATTTTCAGGGGTTTTTGTTTAAACCATTTTATTAATAAGAATAACGCCCCTTTTATTCGTATAAACTTATTTTTTACGAATGAAAAAGTTATTGATTTCCTCAGTTTTTGCTTCCTTGGCCATTTCGGTTAGCGCACAGGAACTTGATCAAGAAAAAACACGAGACACTACAAAAGTTGAGGTTTTGGACGAAGTTTTGGTAAGATCCATCCGTGTGGATGCAGATTCGCCAATTACGCACTCAAATTTAGATCAAAAAGATCTCGAAAACCGAAACCTTGGGCAGGACATTCCCTATATGTTAAATTATTTACCATCGGTAGTAACTACGAGCGATGCAGGCGCCGGCGTTGGCTATACTTACATTCGGGTCCGTGGAAGTGATGCTTCCCGCGTAAACGTAACGCTCAATGGGATTCCATATAACGATTCCGAGAGCCAAGGATCCTTTTGGGTAAATTTGCCCGATTTCACCTCATCAGTCCAAAGCCTTCAGCTGCAACGCGGTGTTGGAACATCCACAAATGGATCAGGAGCTTTTGGGGCAAGCTTAAATTTATTGACAGATGCCGTTTCCAACGACGCATATGGTGAGATCGCCAATTCTTTCGGAAGTTACAACACTCGGAAACACAACGTAAAGTTCAGCACTGGGCTTCTTTCAGATCATTTTGAGCTTGCAGGAAGGCTTTCCACCATAAAATCCGATGGCTATATTGATCGGGCAAGTTCCGATTTGAAATCATATTTTCTCCAAGCAGCATTTGTAGACAGGAATACACTGATAAAAGCTTTGGTTTTTGGAGGAAAAAACATAACCTATCAATCCTGGAACGGTCTGGAGGATCCTGAAAAACTTGAAAATGATAGAACGTTCAATTCGGCCGGAATGTACACGGACGAAGCTGGAAACACACAATTTTATGACAATGAGGTAGATGATTACGCACAAGATCACTATCAGCTTCTGTGGAACCAACGTTTCAACAACAATTGGAGGACCAATGTCGCACTTAATTATACCCGAGGAAAAGGCTATTTTGAGCAGTATAAAGAAGATGGAGATTTTGAAACTTACGGTTTTGATCCGGTTGAAATTGGTGGTGAAACCATTAACACAACCGATTTGGTCCGTCGTCGTTGGCTGGACAATCATTTTTATGCGGCAAATGCGAATGTGAACTATAAAAACGATAAAATTGATTTTACCAGCGGCGCTTTCTATAGCCACTATACGGGCGATCATTATGGCGAAGTTATTTGGGCACGGTATGCTTCAAATTCAGAAATAAGGGATCGTTATTATGACAGTAATGGAACAAAAAATGAATTTACGATATTCGCAAAAACAACTTATGGAATCAGTGATAAATTGCAGGTTTTCGGTGATCTGCAAGGACGGTTTCTGAATTATGAAACCACTGGGATCACTTCTGATTTGGTGGAAATGATTTTTGACGAACATTATGCCTTTTTCAACCCAAAGGCGGGAATTTCGTATAAGTTTGATCCGTCAAACCAATTTTATTTTTCTTACGGAAGAGCGCACCGAGAACCATCGAGGAATGATTATGAACAAGGAATTACCACACCTGAAAAACTTGACGATTTTGAATTGGGCTGGCGGTATGTGTCACCTAATCTAAAATTGAATTCCAACCTGTTTTATATGGACTACAAGGATCAATTGGTGCTCTCTGGCGAGTTAAACGATGTGGGTGCGGCACTTCGCGCCAGTAGCGGAAAAAGTTATCGGCTTGGGTTGGAAATAGATGCCGACATACAGATTTTCGAAAACTTGAGAACACTTCCCAATATTGCTTTGAGCAGCAACAAAAATGTGGATTTCGTGGCTTCCATTGATGGTGAATTGGTCAATTTGGGCAATACCTATATTTCGTTTTCTCCGTCAGTAGTAGCCGGGAATATGATAGAATATACGCCCATAGAAAAACTCCATTTCGGATTGCTTTCAAAATTTGTTGGGGAACAATATATGGGGAATATTGATAGTGAAGCTTCTAAATTGGACAGCTATTTTATCAATGATATAAATGTTGTGTACACTGTGGACAATCTTCCCTGGGTAAATGAAGTGGTTTTTTCGGCCTTGGTGAACAATATTTTCAATGTAAAATATATTTCCAACGGATATTTCTATACTTACGACGACGATTTCAGCAACCCTGGAACGATTCGTACCGTGGAAGGAGCAGGATATTATCCGCAGGCAACAATAAATTTCCTATTGGGAGCAACAATCAAGTTTTAACAAGCGGAATCAGAAATAAGGAATAGTGTTGCTCAATTGGTTATCTGCACACTATTCCCTACTCGCTGTGCGTGATATTGCTGCATTGGATATTTTAAATCGGGCTCGGTTTTGTGCAAACCGGTTGTAATGTAATACTCATTGGTGTCATTGGAGCATTGGCAAATGGCTATAATACCTTCAAGCTCCATTCTTGAGCACGCATTTGGTGTATGGTTGGGATCGGCAAGATCCAACGCCACGTAGTAATTTTCGCTCACGCAATAGACCACAATTCCATTTATTCCACCAGAAATGGTAACATGGCTGCCAGGAAATCTGAGCGGATTATATTCAGGAAGGTTCAAATTCAGGTTCAAGTTCACTATAGGGTTTGTCAAGTATGGGTTTCGATTCTGTCGGTCGTCGTTCCTTGAACAGGACAATTGAACGAAGATCAGAAGGAAAGGAATGATTTTAAAGAATTTCATCTTTTAAATATTTAGATTTCAAAAATATGTACGCCAACAAATCCTTCAAAGTTCAAGGGAGGGATATTAAAAAGTGGTTTCAATATAATATTTCCTGCCAAAATTAGGACTTTATACAATATAATGATTTTTTTTGTATATTTGTTCTATACCATCCCATCGCCGTATGGGATTTTTTCAGTTTATTAAACTTAGTCCCGCACAAGTCGGGATTTTGCTATATTATGGAATATGTATGATCTACATACAACAAACGATGAAGTTATGAGTAAAGTATCTTATTACACCGCCGAGGGACTAAAAAAATTGAGAGAAGAATTGGACACTCTGCGAGATGTGGAGCGACCGCGTGCCTCAAACGCAATTGCAGAAGCTAGGGACAAAGGAGATTTAAGCGAAAACGCTGAATATGATGCTGCCAAGGAAGCCCAAGGAATGTTGGAGCTGAAAATTTCAAAATTAGAGGAAATCCTTGCCAATGCTCGGCTGATTGATGAATCGCAATTGGACACAAACAAGATTTTGGTTCACTCGACTGTGAAGATCAAAAATCAGGCAAACGGTATGGAAATGAAATATAAATTGGTTGCCCAAAGTGAGGCCGATCTAAAATCGGGAAAGATTTCTGTAGACTCACCCATTGGGAAAGGATTGTTGGGAAAACAGCGAGGCGAAGTTGCCGAGATACAAGTTCCAAATGGAATTCTTAAATTTGATATATTGGAAATATCGAGAGACTAAATTCATGGCATCAATTTTTACAAAGATCATCCAAGGGGAGATTCCAAGTTACAAAGTGGCGGAAGACGAGAATTTCATTGCCTTTCTGGATGTGAATCCAAACAGTAGAGGCCACACGCTTTGTGTTCCCAAAGAAGAAATCGACAAAATTTTTGATATGGGAGAGCATCCGTATCTACAACTGATGCAGTTTTCGCGCAAAATCGCCATCGCAATAGAGAAGACCGTTCCATGCAAAAGAGTGGGAATGGCTGTTGTTGGTCTAGAGGTCCCCCATGTGCATGTCCATCTTATCCCTTTGAATTCAATGGACGATATGCGGTTTTCCAAAAAAGTGAGCATGTCCCCTTCCGAGTTTCAGGAGCTGGCCGATGCAATCGCGGAAAAGCTGAAGCCTTAACGAAACAGAACCATAGACACACGAGTGATTTAAATATGATTGTTCGTAAATCAACTATAATATTTTAGAGTGATTTCCATTGTCGTCCCTTGGTTGGGTGCACTTTTTAAAACGTGGATCTTTCCTTTGTGATATTCTTCAATAATCCGTTTTGCAAGGGAAAGCCCTAAGCCCCACCCTCTTTTTTTGGTAGTGTAGCCAGGGGTAAAAATACGTCGTGATTCACTTCTGTTAAAGCTTTTTCCGGTATCGGAAATTGTGATTCTTGCATATTTGGTGTCTTTTTCAACGGAAATAATTATTTTCCCTTTTCCTTTCATTGCGTCTATCCCGTTTTTCACAAGATTTTCGAGTGTCCAACTAAAAAGCTGTGGGTTCAGATCCACGTAAATTGGCGCTTTGGGAATATTGAGTTGGAATTCAATCAGTTTTGAAGTCCGGTTTTTTAAATAATGAAAGGTATTCTTGGTTTCGGAAACCACATCGCAGCGCTCCAGTTTTGGGATGGATCCAATTTTGGAGAACCGATCTGTAATAGTTTCCAGACGACTGATGTCCTTTTCTATTTCTTGGATGTAATCTGGATTGATTTTCTCACTTTTTAAAATTTCCGTCCACCCCACCAAGGAGGAAAGCGGTGTGCCAATTTGATGTGCGGTTTCCTTTGCCATTCCCGCCCAAAGCTGGTTTTGCTCAGCCGATTTTGAGGTGCGATAAAAAAGATAAACGGCAAGGACAAAAAGAGTTATGATCAAGATCAACGCCGCAGGATAAAATTTTAACTTGTTGATCAAAGGAGAATTTCCGTAGTAAATCATCGCCATTACCTCATCTTTGTATTTTACTTCCAACGGCTCATATTCAGAACGGAACTTAGCTATTTTCTTTTGTAGGGTTTTTTCGTTTCCAAGAATTTTTTCATCAATGTTCCTGCCTGTATAAAAATCTTCCTTTAGAGTGTGGAGGATCATCGGGGTGGTACTGTTGCTTTGTATTATGGCCAACGCTGTTTCGCTAACCGCATATTCACTGGCTACTTGGTTCATTGAAAGTTCCTTCTTGGCCAATTCTTCGTGCGCCACGGCCCAAAGTTCCATCTTCGTGCGCTCGTTTTCCTTCAATTGGTTGAAAAAGACATACGTATTCCATAAAATGAGACTAATGACGAAAATTGAGGCTAAAATAAACCCCCATCGGGTGATTGTTCTTTTCCTAAACATAGTGAATGTTTTTTCTGAGCCATATCCTGTGGACCGCAACAAAAGACAGTTTAAATATAAGGCAAATATGTTACTTTTATTGTGCAATCATGTTTTTATAAGTTGTAATCTTTTGGGTACATTTGCGCCCTATGATCTCGATTTTACCACAAGATATATCCACGGCAAAATTGCACGGTTATCTTTTAGGTGCCGTCTCGCCCAGGCCCATTGCTTTTGCAAGCACCATAGACGGGGAAGGTAACATAAACCTTTCGCCATTTAGCTTTTTCAATGTCTTCAGTGCAAATCCACCAATCTTGATTTTTTCGCCTGCTCGCCGAGGTCGAGACAACACGACCAAACATAGTTACGAAAATGTTTTGGAGGTGCCCGAAGTGGTCATAAATATCGTAAGTTTTGATATGGTCCAACAAGCCTCCCTTGCTTCCACTGAATATGAAAAAGGGATTAACGAATTTAAAAAATCAGGATTTACCGAGATGCCTTCAGACATTGTGAAGCCTCCCAGAGTAGCCGAGGCTCCGGTCCAAATTGAATGTAAGGTAATCGAAGTGATTTCTCTTGGAAAAGAAGGTGGCGCAGGCAATTTGGTCATTTGCGAAGTGGTAAAACTTCATCTAAAAAAAGACATCATTGATGAAAATGGATCGATTGATCCGCATAAAATTGATACTGTTGCCCGACTTGGCGGAAACTGGTACACAAGAGCTAAATCTGGACTTTTTAAGGTGCCTAAACCTTTGACCACCCTTGGAATAGGAGTGGACAGACTTCCGGAGGAAATCCGAAAAAGCACGGTGCTTACCGGAAATGATTTGGGAATGCTCGCCAATGTGGAAAATTTTCCAAATTCATCAGAAATTGATACCTTTATGGATTCTTCCGAAGAAAACAGAAAAATAATAGCTTCCAAAAATATAGAAGCGATTCATAAAAAAGCACAGGAATTTCTCTGTAAAGGAGATGTGGACACAGCCTGGAAAATACTTTTAAGTCCACGATAAGACTTTAAACAATAGGAAAGATTAAAAAATAAACGATGGAATTACAAGGAAAAATTAAGCTGATAGACGAAACCAAAACCTACGGAAACAATGGTTTTAGAAAACGTGAACTGGTTCTTACCACAGAAGAGCAGTATCCACAGACAATCTTGATCGAATTTGTACAAGACAAAACCGATTTGCTGAACAACTATCAAGTAG
>CAZMDY010000011.1:0-26013 GCA_964565295.1 uncultured Aequorivita sp.
GTGTATTTCTCTGTGAAAAATCCCTTTCAGACAAATTTCGATTGGTCTGCTTTTTTAAAAAATAGTCTTCGATTTTCTTTATCACGAAATAGAGCTCAATATATTTACAAAAATAGACTTTTTCGGGTTTCTTTAAGAGGAATCCAAATCGAATTCGAGGACAATTGGCACCAAGATTTTTATGAAGCGAGGGAACTAAATCATCTGCAAAAATTCATCTTCAGTAATGATGGCTACTCCCAAATTTTGAGCCTTTGTTTTTTTGCTGGGGCCCATGTTTTCACCCGCCACAACATAATTTGTCTTGGACGAAATGGACCCAGAAACCTTACCCCCGTTATCTTCGATCAACTTTTTCAGTTCCTCGCGGGTCACTTTGGTAAAAACTCCCGAAACTACAAATGTGTTTTCCTTTAACACATCGGTTTGGTTGGCGAGTTTTTCTGCAGAAATTTCCAGTTGGACACCGTATAGTTTCAGCCTTTCCACCATCAAGATATTCTCTTCTGAAGCAAAAAAACTGACTACGCTCTGGGCAATGCGCTCCCCAATTTCATCAACCATCGTCAGTTCGGCTTCTGTGGCATTCATAAGCTTTTCGATGGATTTGTAATGGCCGGCCAATTTCTTGGCTACGGTTTCCCCCACATATCGGATCCCGAGCGCAAAAAGCACTCTTTCAAACGGAATTTTCTTGGAAGCCTCAATACCCTTCACGATATTCTTTGCACTTTTTTCGGCCATCCGCTCCAATGGAACGATCTGTTCCTTTTTCAATTGGTATAGATCAGCGTAATTGTTTATCAAACCGTTGTTTACCAATAGCGCAACGGTTTCGCCTCCCAGACCTTCAATATCCATTGCCTTTCTGGAAATAAAATGCTGGATCCTACCAATGATCTGTGGCGGACAACCTTCCACATTTGGGCAATAATGTTGCGCTTCGCCTTCGGTGCGAACCAAGGGCGTGGAACATTCGGGACATTCGGTAAGATAAATTGCCGGAACAGAATCTGGATCTCGCTGTTCAAAATCCACTCCAATTATCTTGGGGATGATCTCGCCCCCTTTCTCCACGAAAACCGTATCCCCCTCACGGATGTCTAACTTTTCAATTTGATCTGCATTGTGAAGCGAGGCCCGCTTGACGATGGTTCCCGCCAATTCCACTGGCTTCAGATTGGCAACAGGAGTAATGGCACCAGTCCTTCCAACTTGATAGGTGATATGCTCCAGAACTGTTGAAACGCGTTCAGCTTTGAACTTATAGGCCATGGCCCATCGTGGGGATTTTGCCGTATAGCCAAGTTCTTCCTGTTGTTGTAAATTATTGACTTTTATCACCACACCATCAATTTCATAAGCCAGTTCATGCCTGTGCAAATCCCAATAATTGACAAATTCCAAGACTTGGTCCAGGTTTTTTGCGAGTGTTGCCGTTTCTGGTACTTTAAATCCCCATTGTCTGGCTTTTTCGAGGCCTTCAAACTGTGTTTTTATCGGTAGTTTCTCCCCGGCCAGACTGTATAAAAGGCAATCCAGCGGACGTTTAGCTACTTCAGAACTGTCCTGTAACTTCAAACTTCCAGAGGCCGTGTTTCTGGGATTTCGGAACGGTTCTTCGCCTAGATCCACTCGTTCTGCATTCATTTTTGCAAAACCTTCAAAGGGCAGCACAATCTCGCCACGGATATCAAAAAGTGGCGGATAGTCGCCCCTCAACCGAAGCGGAATGGACCGAATGGTCTTTACGTTTTCGGTAATGTCGTCACCTTGGAATCCATCGCCTCGCGTAACGGCTCTTTTCAGCGTTCCATTTTCATAGGTCAAACTCACAGAAGCCCCGTCATATTTGAGTTCGCAAGTGAATTCAACCAATCCGTCCACTTGCCGTTCAATCCGTTTTTCCCAGTTTTCCAGGTCTTTTTTTGAATAGGAATTATCAAGGGAATACATTCGATAATTGTGCGGAACAGTTTCAAAATATTTAGTGACCTGTCCTCCCACCCGGAGCGTTGGGGAAAGTGGGTCGTAGAACTCAGGATGCGCCTTTTCCAGTTCTTGGAGCTGTTTTAGTTTTTGGTCAAATTCAAGATCTGAAATCTTGGGTTCGTCGAGTACATAATAGTTATAATTATGTTCATTCAGCTCCTCCCGAAGCGATTCGATTTGGTGTTTGATGTTCATGGAAACAAAGATAAAATAAAGAAAAGAGAATTTATCAATTCTTACACCTCTCAAATTTTAACATAATCGACGAAGGTGTTAAAATATTTAACTATATTGCATTGGAAATAAAAAATCCCACGGAGTACGCAGGATTGAGAATTTCTTCGGCTTATAGCCTTGTTGTGAATTGTCTTTCAAATACAAATATAATAAAAAACGCGATATGTCAAAAGTCAACGGTTTTGCCATCTTATAATCCACGATCTTTCTATTTGGGGGATTTTATCGACAAAAAATAATTGGTTCGATATATTTTAATAAAAAGTATCGGATTTTGTATATTCCCACCCATCAAAAACAATCCAATGAAAGACCCCAAACCTCTCGATTATATCAAAAAAATAATACCAAATCTGCCCAGCGACTGGTTAGAACTGACAACCCACCGGCTTGATATTTATGATGAATCTCGAGCAAAAATCCTATTTCTGGAACAGTTTGAAAATTTGTTCCTCAACGATAATATTCAAACCGAAGCATTGGCCGCATTGCCTACCGCTTATGATTACATTCGCTTGGGCCATCCACTTTCTTCGATTTTGGAATGGGCAATGGGCAAAGAAAATGGCATCAGTCCAGAAAACGTTATCAGCTTCCAATCGAGGACTGCTCCTGTTTTGGCAATTCTCCGCAAGAATCTAACCGACCGGAAAAACACACGGATAGTTTACGAAGAAAATATACCAGAATTTTTTGATGCCGAAATCATTGAGAAAGTATATGGCTATAGTTTTGATTTATTACAAAACGAAAAAAATGTTCCGATTCCAGAATTTAAAGGAAGCACTGTATTTATTTCTGAAAACACCGAACTCGAAAAGATCGATATCCATAAAAACATTGATTTTTTCGTCAATTTACATTCCCAACTCGGAAGTATTGTGCTCATAAATAAAAAAGAGAACGAAAGCTATATTCCCGAAATCCAACATGTAAGAAGAAGGGAGACCATCGCAATGACCCCTGAAAATTGTTTTGTTGCCCTAAAGCTGTTAACAAAAACTCTTACCCAACAGCCCGAAATAAAAGATATTGAAGCCGAAAAAAAACGTGTTCGGGAACTCATACAAAACATCACCGGAACCAATTCAAAAACTTTGGTGGCCTCCAGTGGACTTTCCATGCAATATGCAATTATGATGGGTGTAATTGATTATGCTCAGAAACATCACGAAGGAAAAAACATCAAATTCATTGTTCCCCCAAATTGTTACGGTGGCACAAATGACCAAGCAAGACGGGTTGGAGCCTGCCTTGATAATGTGGAGATTGTGGATCTTTTAGTGGACGGAAAGAACGATATGGTACAGAGCATCGATACGATTTTGGACAAAGTGGCCCAAGAGAATGCAGTACCTTACATTATCGCTGAAATCCCCACCAATCCAAGGGTAGAGGTTCCTGACCTTCTAAAATTGAAAGAAGTTTTAACGAAGGAACGCAAAACCTCTTCCGGAGAAACTGCGATCGATCCAGTTTTTATTTTGGACCAAACATTTTGTCCAAACGTCCACTTTTTAGGCGAAGGTAAAACCCTATCGTCTATGCGTGCGCTTTCGTACGCAAGTGGGTCAAAATTTCCAAGTGGCGGAAAATGTACTGCCGGATACTGTGTGGGGAATATCAAGACAAAAGCTTTGATGGATAAAATCGAGCTTCATCTAAATCTATGCGACAACGAAGCCACCCAGCAGCAATATGAAATTCTGGCGGAGCAATTGCCCTCAATGAACCAACGGATTGCGGATGCCTATAAAAATACACGGGAATTTGTGGCCCATATCAGCCAAACCCTGCCCAGCGCAAAAATTAATTTTGTTTCTGATGACTTGGCACAGCAAGGGTTTACGCCATCTGTATTTTCCTTGGACCTCCCCACAATAGGAGCAACTGACCATGAGAGAGAGAACTACAAAAGAAGCTTAAACTTAAAATTAATCAATGCCATGATCACCAAAATCCCAAAGGAAAGCAAGTTTTGCGTCAGTTATGGCCAATTAAAGGGATGTTACTGGACTGTTCCCGCTACTTCTACTCAGGGCACCACCAAAGAAGGGGACAAAGATTATATTGTACGAGTATCCGTTTCTCCAAATCTTGACCTTGAACTTCACAAAAAAGTCTTTTCGGAATTCGTTGAGGAACATATTGAAAACCCTCAAAAATCTTGACGCACCACAGCGCTTTGATTGTAACGAAAACAGTTTGGAAACCGAGAAATAAAAACCTGAATTCCGGCTTAATCACCATTCCCAACTACCCCGTTTATTTTCTTGCCAATTAAATTTCTTATCAGTACTTTTAAAGTTATGGGAGAAATCACAATAGAAGAGGAGAACAAGGAGCTGGCCAAGCAATATAAGCAGTTACTAAAAATCAGTTACCGCACACTTTCAAAAGAGGACAAGAAACTGATCCGGAGTGCTTTTGATTTCGCGGTTGAAGCTCATAAGGACCAACGTCGAAAAAGTGGCGAGGCTTATATTTTCCACCCTATCGCCGTGGCAAAAATAGTGGCTTCGGAAATTGGTCTGGACGCAACTTCCATTGCAGCTGCATTGTTACACGATGTTGTTGAGGACACAGCATACTCCTTGGAAGACATTGAACGGATGTTCGGCACCACTGTGGCTCGAATTGTCGATGGTTTGACAAAAATCGCGAACATTTCAATGTCCGAAGATGTTTCAATGCAAGCTGAGAATTTTCGTAAAATGTTGCTCACTTTAAATGAAGACATCCGGGTGATCATCATAAAAATTGCGGATCGACTGCACAATATGCAGACCATGGATTCCATGCCTTCAGAAAAGCAACGGAAAATTGCGTCCGAGACCCTTTATATCTATGCTCCGCTTGCCCACCGGATTGGGCTTTACAACATAAAATCGGAGCTTGAGGATTTAGGCCTAAAATTCACCGAACCTGAAGTGTATGCCGACATTCTGGGAAGTATCAAAGAAAGTAAGGAAGAACAGGACGCATACATCTTGGCTTTCAACGAGGTGATCCAGAAATCGTTGGATGCCGAGGATTTTAAATATGAAATCAAAGGACGACCAAAATCCATCTTCTCCATCCGTAAAAAAATGTTGACACAAAACATCACTTTTGATGAAGTGTACGACAAATTTGCGGTCCGCATCATTTACGAATCCACACCAGAGAACGAAAAATTCTTTGCCTGGAAGATTTATTCCATTGTTACCGATCATTTCCGCCCAAATCCCATTCGCCTTCGAGATTGGATATCCTCGCCCAAATCCACTGGCTATGAAGCACTCCATATAACCGTAATGGGACCCAAAGGCCGATGGGTCGAAGTACAGATTCGAAGCCAACGAATGAATGAGATAGCGGAAAAAGGGTTTGCAGCACATTACAAATACAAACACAAAGAAAAAGATGAAGCTGGCCTCGAAAGTTGGCTGAACAAACTTCAGGAAACGTTGGAAAACTCAGAAATAAGCGCAGTGGATTTTGTGGAAGAATTCAAACTAAACCTTTATGCAAAGGAAATTTTTGTTTTTTCCCCAAAGGGAGACCTCTATTCACTTCCAAAAGGCGCAACTGCGCTGGATTTTGCGTTCCATATTCACACAGAAATCGGGATGCAGACACGAGGCACTCGGGTCAATGGAAAATTGGTCCCTTTGAGCCACGAACTTAAAAGCGGAGACCAAGTAGAGGTGATCACATCAGAAAATTCGCGTCCAACGGCCAACTGGTTGAACTACGCAACCACAGGCAGAGCGCGTTCAAAAATTAAATCATCCTTAAAAGACGAAAAGAAACAATTAGCAGAACAGGGCAAGGAAATTCTTACCCGGAAACTGAAATCACTAAAGATCAACTTAGACGAAAATACTGTAAACCAACTTGTGGTTTTTTTCAAAGTTAAAACCAGTCTGGATTTGTTCTATCGCGTGGGCGCCGGAATCATCGACAACCAAAAACTCAAGGATTTTGCCGCTTCCAGAAGCAACGCTTTTATTAGTTTTTTCAAAAATCGCATTCGCAAACCAGAGAAATCTGCCGATCTGTATAAGGACGAGATTACTGAGAAATTCGATCAACTGGTATTTGGCAAAAATGAGGACAAATTGGAATACAAGATAGCCAATTGCTGCAACCCAATTCCGGGCGATGATGTTTTTGGCTTTGTGACCGTGAATGAAGGAATTAAAGTCCACAAAACCAATTGTCCAAACGCTTTGCAACTTCAAAGCAATTACAGCTACCGGATTATACCCGCCAAGTGGATTGATTCCACCCAACAAGAATTCCAAGCAATATTGATCATTAGTGGCATCGACACCATTGGTTTGGTGAACGAAGTGACCAAGGTAATTTCAAACAATTTGCACATCGATATGAAAAGCGTCCACTTCGACAGCGACGATGGGGTGTTTACGGGGAAAATAGTTGTAGTTGTAAAAAACAAGAACATTTTGAACAACTTAATGGAAAATATCAAAAAAGTAAACGGAATTGATAAAGTGACCAGAGTCTAAAATTATAAGTAACTTTGCCACCTTAGCTATGAGTTCAAAAACCGATATAACAAACCAGGAAATAGTAAAAAAAGTTTTCGTCGAATTTCTTGAAGAGAAAGGCCACCGCAAAACGCCAGAACGCTTTGCCATCCTTCAGGAAATCTATGACCATAACGATCATTTTGATATAGAATCTTTGTATATCAATATGAAAAACAAGAATTATCGAGTGAGCCGAGCCACATTATATAATACCATTGAACTGCTTTTGGAGTGTGAACTGGTGCGCAAGCATCAATTTGGACAGAACCAGGCTCTTTATGAAAAATCCTATTTTGACCGCAATCACGACCACATCATCCTGTCCGACGGCGAGGTGATCGAGTTCTGTGATCCACGTATTTACTCCATCCAAAAAACCATAGAAGAAGTATTCAATATCGATATAAAATATCATTCCCTTTATTTTTACGGAACAAGAAAAAATCCTGACAACAATTCCGAGGGGAACAATCATCAATAAAATTATGGCAGTTGACTTATTATTAGGATTGCAGTGGGGCGACGAAGGCAAAGGAAAAATTGTCGATGTCCTGACCAAAAACTACAACATTATCGCTCGCTTCCAAGGTGGACCAAATGCTGGACACACCTTGGAATTTGACGGAATCAAACATGTACTCAGAACAATTCCCTCCGGAATATTCCACAAGAACTCAATGAACCTTATTGGGAACGGCGTAGTTATTGATCCAGTGGTTTTTGTAAAGGAATTGGAAGGATTGGACAAATACAATGTAGATTATCTAAACAACCTATATATTTCCCGTAAGGCACATCTAATCTTGCCCACGCACCGGCTTTTGGATGCAGCATCGGAAGCTTCCAAGGGAAAAGCGAAAATAGGTTCTACCCTTAAAGGAATCGGCCCCACTTATATGGACAAAACCGGACGCAACGGGATTCGGATTGGCGATCTGGAATTGGAAAACTGGCAAGAAAAATACCGCGCTTTGGCCGACAAACACGAAGCATTGATCGCTTTTTACAATGTGGACGTACAATATGATTTGGCCGACCTTGAAGCAGAGTTTTTTGCAGCTGTGGAGACTTTAAAAACACTCAAGTTTATCGATAGCGAGGAATACCTATACCAAGCTCAAAAAGATGGAAAAACAATTCTTGCCGAAGGAGCGCAAGGATCGTTATTGGATATAGATTTTGGAACCTACCCGTTCGTAACCTCCTCAAACACGACGGCTGCCGGAGCCTGCACTGGGTTAGGCATACCTCCGAACCAGGTAAAAGATGTCTATGGAATTTTTAAGGCATATACCACAAGAGTTGGCAGTGGCCCCTTCCCTACCGAACTATTTGATGAAGTGGGGGAAAAAATGGCGAATATTGGAAATGAATTTGGTGCCGTGACGGGGCGGCCAAGACGTTGTGGCTGGTTGGATCTTGTGGCTTTAAAATATGCAGTCCAAGTAAATGGCGTTACTCAATTGATCATGATGAAAGCCGACGTGTTAAGTGGTTTCGAAACCTTGAAGATTTGCACGGCCTACAATTTTAAAGGAGAAAACATTAAACATCTGCCATACAATATCGACGCAGAAAATATTACTCCAATCTACACCGAAGTTAAGGGCTGGAACGAAGATCTGACCGGCATGGACAACGCATCGCAATTTCCAAAACCATTACATGATTATATATCGTTTCTGGAAAGCGAATTGGAGGTCCCAATCAAGATTGTTTCTGTTGGTCCCGACCGAAAACAAACAATCCAACTTGATCGTTGAATTTGGTTTTGTCCAAAGTGCGGAAGTTTTCAAAAAAGAACAAACCATTTGAAGAAAATAGCTGCATATAGTTTTCTTTTTCTGCTCATCGGATTTACCGCAACTCTTTCTGCGCAGAAAAAACAAAAAGTGGATATTCAGTCCGGATATCTTGAAATACGTCCTGAATTTCCCGATGCCGCAATTTACACCAAAGATGCAACGGGACAGGTATACATTGTCCACGAAGGCGTGGAAATGTGGTGCGATCAAGCATTTGTTTATCTAAACAACAATTTCGTGAAGGCCTACGGTGCAGTACGCATCACCCAAGGCGACACAATTACACTTAACAGCAATTATGCTGAATACAGTGGAAATACACAATTTGCATTTGCAAGCGGAAATGTCGTCCTGACCGAACCAAAGACCACCCTTCAAACAGACACACTTTATTTTGACAGAATAAAACAACAAGCATATTATCGAACCGAAGGCACAGTTAGGGATAGCGCCAGTGTTTTGACCAGTAAATCGGGCAGATATTTTGCGGAAAGCAAAAAATATCAGTTTCTTTCAGATGTAAAGATTGTGCATCCAAACTATACCGTGAAAAGCAATCAATTGGATTTCTTTTCTGAATCGGGCGCAGCCTTTCTCTATGGCCCTTCCACTATTGAAGGGGAAAACAGTACCGTCTATTGTGAACGCGGCTATTATGACACACGCGGCGATACCGGTTATTTTGTGAAAAACTCCAGAGTAGACTATGAAAACCGAACACTCTATGGCGATAGTATTTATTTTGATCGAAACAAAAACTTTGCTTCGGCAACCAATAACATTCGCGTCCTGGACACCATGAACCAAAGTTTTGTCCGAGGCCATTACGCAGAAGTGTTTAGAGAGAAAGATTCTGTTTTCATTACAAAACGCGCTGTAGCCATAACCGTTCGTGACAATGACTCCATTTACGTCCACGCCGATACGCTCCAAATAACAGGAAAGCCGGATAATCGAATTTTGAAAGGATATTACAGGGCACGTATGTTCAGGCCCGGAACAATGACAAATGAACCGATGAGCGGTAAATGTGACTCCATTTATGTGAACGAGAAAATTGGGATTACAAAAATGCTCCGGAACCCAGCACTTTGGAGTGGCGAAAACCAAATGACCGGCGATACCATCCATCTTCTTTCCGACACAAATACCGACCAACTTGACACCTTAAAAGTATTCAACAATGCCTTTTTGATCCAAAAGGATAGTTTGGGCTACAACCAAGTAAAAGGAGAAAAATTGACCGGACTTTTCACTAACAATGAATTAGATACGGTCAACATCAATAAGAACACACAGGTTATTTATTATTCCAGAAACGAAAAAGATGAATTAGTTGGAATTGACCACACGATTTCGAGTTCCATCCAAATGTATTTGGAGGAAAAGGAAATAACGGGAATCCGTTTTATAAACAGAGGATCTGGAAAAGTCTACCCCCCTTCTATGCTCCCCGAAAATGCGCGGCTACTTTCAGGATTCAATTGGCGGGGCGATGAACGACTTCATACTGTGGAAGACCTGTTCAAAGGCAAACCAGTTCCGATACTTCCAAAAATTACTGGTATTCCGCTGCCAAAAGATGAAGGACTTTTTTTTGGAGACACACCAGAAGACGCCATTGAGCTTCCAAAAGAATCTAAACTACAGCAAAAAGATTTACAGAACAGACCCGATGATCCACAACCCGAAACTTTAGAAAATGGAACAGGTAAAGATTCCATTGACGCTGGGCGTAGATCTATTCAAACAGGAAATTAATGACTGAAGATTTTTTTAAATACCAAGCACAGACCACCCCACATCCTTTGGCATTGGAAATTTCCCATGCCAAAGGAAGTTATATATACGACACATCCGGGAAAAAACATTTGGATTTTGTTGCGGGAGTTTCCGCTTGCACTTTGGGCCATTGCCATCCGAACATTGTTTCGGCGATAAAGAACCAAGCAGAAAAATATTTGCACGTGATGGTCTACGGAGAATATATCCAGAAACCTGCCGTACAGCTCGCCAAATTGTTAGCCGAAAATCTCCCTCCCCAACTGAATACAACCTATTTGGTAAACAGCGGAACCGAAGCCATTGAAGGCTCATTAAAACTGGCACGACGGGCAACAGGAAGGTCACAGATTCTTTACGCGCACCAAGCGTATCACGGGAATACAATGGGCTCAATGAGCGTTATGGGCTTTGAGGAACGAAAAAATGCGTTCAAACCTTTACTGCCCGACTGTTTTCCAATAACCTTCAACAATACTGAAGATATCCAACAAATCACCTCGGAAACGGCAGCAATTATTTTGGAGACCATACAAGGAGGCGCAGGTTTTATTGAGCCAGAAAATGATTATTTGTTCAAAATAAGAAAACGCTGTAATGAAACCGGAACACTATTGATTTTGGATGAAATCCAACCAGGTTTTGGACGAACTGGAAAACTGTTCGCTTTCGAACATTTTGGTATCGCCCCCGACATTCTTGTGATGGGGAAGGGAATGGCAAGTGGAATGCCAATTGGAGCGTTTACCGCATCCCAGCAAACGATGGAACTGCTCCAGGACAATCCGAAATTGGGGCATATTACAACATTTGGAGGAAATCCCGTGATTGCATCCGCTGCGCTCGAAACCCTTAAAGTATTAATCGACACCGATATTATACAAGAAACACTTAAAAAGGAAAAAATGTTCCGAAAACATCTGATGCACCCTCGGATAAAAGAAATTAGGGGACGTGGCCTTATGCTTGCCGTGATGTTGGAAACGCCCGAAATTGCCACAGAGGTAATTCTCGCTTGCAAAGAAAAAGGGCTCATACTTTTTTGGCTGCTTTTTGAAGGCCGTGCCCTTAGGATAACCCCTCCCCTGACCATTTCAGAACCCGAAATTGAAGAAGGGTGCTTAATTTTAACAAAAATATTAGATAATTTAAAATAATTTAGTTATTTTTATCGCCGTCTCCTCACAACCAAATACTGTTGATAAGTCCGTTAACAATAATATCGGCATAACAATTGAAACAACTTTTTCATTTGTATCTTTATTTACTAAGAAACCGTTCAAATCGTAAGCCATGCTATTAAATTCAGATGAACACAACAAGTTCACCCTAGCCAGATTCGAATCCATGTTGAAAACAAACAATGTTCTCTTTTTTGATTCGGAGGAATTTGAGGAGATTGCGCACTATTATCTGCAGAGGGGAAGGATGGCACTCGCAAAAAAAGCAACCAAACTCGGATTGGAACAGCACCCTTCCTCTACCACGCTGAAACTTCTGCAAATTGAGATATACCTATTTGAGGATAAACTCGATCAGGCCGAGAATCTACTGGATGCGTTATTCATGTTGGAACAAAGTAATGAACATGTCTATATTCAGAAAGCTAATATTTTTTCTCGCAGGTATAAGCACAAAGAAGCAATAAATTCACTTGAAAAGGCCTTAAAAGTTACCGATGACCCTGTAAACCTGCTCTCCCACATTGGAATGGAATATCTTTTACTGGAGGATTACGAACGTGCGAAAATCTATTTTATGCGATGCGTGGAATTAGAAGAAGAAGAAGAGGAAGAAGGAGAAAATTATTCAATGATCGATAATGTGGTTTATTGTTTTGAATATTTGGAGCAATATGATGAAGCCATTGACTATTTGAATGATTTTCTAAACAGAGATCCTTTCTGCGCTATTGCATGGCTTCAGATTGGAAAACTTTATTACCAGCAGAAGAAATACCAAAAGGCACTGGCAGCCTATGATTTTGCAATAATCAGTAACGACCGCTTTATTGGCGCATATCTTGGAAAAGGAAGAGTGTTGGAGAAAATGAAGCTCTATAAGGAAGCAATAGAAAACTATACCATTACATTAAGCTTGAATGAACCAACTTCATACGCTCAATTAGGGATTGGAAAATGCTATGAAAAACTCGGAAACCCAGAACTTCCCATTAAGTTTTATCTCAAATGCACTAAGGAAGATCCTTATTTTGACAAAGGCTGGTTAGCCCTTATCGATTTTTATTCAAAAAACAAACAATTCGAAAAGGCCTTATATTATATTGACAATGCGATGGACTTCCTTTCAGAGAATGTACGCTTTTGGAAGCGTTATGCAAAAATACACAATCGCCTAAAAAACTATGAGGAAGCCGAAGTGGGCTACCGCAAAATTCTTGAACTCGGCAACTACGAACTTGAATCATGGTTGATGCGGGGCGACATCCTTTCGAATTTGGGAGAACTCGAAACTGCCCTTGACAATTTTAACCAAGCGTTGGAATTCTATCCCGAAAATCCCGAAATTGAATACTGGTTATCCGGGCTTTATTTCTCGCTTCGCGAATCTGAAAAAGGCGAATTCCATTTAAAAAACGCCTTAAATTCCGAACCGGAATTCCTAATAATAATAGAAGAGGTTTTCCCCTTGGTCTACCAAATGAAAAAGGTGAAGCAAATAATAGCGCAGCACAAAAACACATCGCCTTAATTTGATTACTTTTGGGGCTTATTAAAGTAAAAATCATGCCCAAAAGAAATCTGCTCCAATATTTATTGGTCACTGCCAAAGGCTTAGCTATGGGAGCCGCAGATGTTGTTCCAGGTGTTTCAGGCGGAACTATCGCTTTCATATCAGGTATCTATGAAGAACTGGTCGAAACCATCCACAAACTAGATATAGGCTTTTTTAAAAGCTGGAAAAAAGAAGGCTTCGCAAGCGCATGGTCCACATACAACCTACCTTTTTTACTTGCCCTCGGCACTGGCATTCTCATTAGTATTTTGTCATTTGCCAAAGTGATCATCTACGTAATGACAACCTATCCTATCGCTGTTTGGTCGTTCTTTTTCGGGCTGGTAATTGCCAGTATCCTGTATGTTGTAAATCAAATGTCCCGTTGGCGACTTGCCAGTATTGCAGCGCTTGTCATCGCTTCTATTTTGTCATATTTAATTACAATCGCCGAACCAATAGGCTCTTCCGATAGCACTTGGTTTTTATTTTTTGCTGGGTTTATCGCCATCATCGCCATGATCCTTCCTGGAATTTCGGGAGCTTTCATACTTTTGTTGATAGGCGCATATTCCGGAGTGATGGGAATCATCACCCAATTGGTAGATGGCATAGCAAATTTGGACGCGACTCTTTTTCTGCAAGCTTTGGGAAAGATTTTGGTATTCGGAATTGGTGCCATCACGGGATTGAAAACGTTTTCCAAAGCATTGACTTGGTTGTTCAAACACTATAAAAACTTGACTTTAGCTATTTTGACCGGGTTTATGATAGGAGCTCTGAACAAAATATGGCCCTGGAAAGAAGTGCTCAAATATAGGATGAACAGTGAAGGTGAGGCCGTTCCGTTGGTTGAAAAAAGTATTCTGCCCCATAACTTTGATGGAGAACCACAAATAATTATAGCTGTCATTTTTGCAGTTGTTGGATTTCTTTCTATTTTTCTTTTGGAAAGATTGGCCACGAACAAAGAAGCAGGAACAGAACAGAATAAATTATAATGTAAGTAATTAGGAATTCTGCATACCAAAAAAATGAGATGTACCAAAATCGCTCTTTTTCCGACAAAATCTGGTTAGTCTTAAAAGGACTGATTATGGGCGCTGCCAATAAAGTGCCAGGAATTTCTGGAGGGGTTGTCGCATTTATTGCAGGATTTTATGAGGAATTCATTTATTCGCTCCAAAAAATAAACAAGAATGCGCTGAAGCTTTTACTGAACGGACGTTTCAAAACCTTTTACCATTATATAAACGGACAGTTCCTAGTTCTTTTATTGTCGGGAATGATTATCAGCTTTTTTAGTGTTTCAAAACTTCTTGATTACCTGATAGTCCATTATGAGCTTTATGTGTGGAGCGTATTTTTCGGTATGATCATCGGCTCCATCTATTTCATAGCCAAGGATTTTGGCGCATGGAATCGAAAATATTTTTATTTCCTTCTTTCTGGGATCCTCGTTGGTGTGGCAATCAGTTTTTTGGAGCCGGCAAAGGAAAACAGCAATCTTTGGTTTGTTTTCTTCTGTGGGATGATCAGTGTTTCCGGAATGACCCTGCCCGGACTTTCAGGTTCATTCATTTTGATGCTAATCGGAAATTATGTGCTCCTTTTGGTGGACTCCGTAAACGCACTCTACGACACACTTGTGAACATTTTCCAATTGGATTTTAGCTGGACACAAAATGCGGAACGTGTAGAACTTCTACAGGTTTTGGCAGTTTTTACTGCAGGATCCACTTTTGGGTTGGTTTCATTTTCGCATCTTTTGGCCTATGTTTTAAAACATTATAAAAAAGAAGCTTACGCTGTCATAATTGGCTTTATAGCGGGTTCATTGGGCGTTGTTTGGCCATGGAAAAAAACGTTGTATCAGCAAAACAGCTCGGGCCAAAACATCTTGGATTCAAGTGGAATGGAAATAGTGGTCGGATACAATCGTTATTTCCCAACGGAATTCGGAGCACAAACCATCCTTGCAATTGTTTGTATAGTCGTTGGAATTATAGGCGTGCTTAGCCTTGACTGGTACGATCATTTCAAAAGAAATCGCAATGAATGAATTCGGCCTAATTGGAAAAAACATAGGATATTCGTTCTCAAAGTCATTCTTTACACAAAAATTTAAAAAAGAAGGCCTCCTCTATTCTTATGAAAATTTTGATATTCCCGATTTGGATTTTCTCCCAGGAATTATATCTGAAAATCCGCTTCTAAAAGGATTGAATGTTACAATTCCCTATAAAGAAAAAATAATTCCCTTTCTGGACAGCCTGGATAAAACAGCAGCAGAAATTGGTGCGGTAAATGTTATCAAAATTACCGATAACCAGAAACTTGTAGGCTACAACACCGATCATTACGGTTTTCAGACCGCACTTTCAAAATTTTTTCCTTTCCATAGAAAAACAGCGCTGATCCTTGGAACCGGAGGCGCATCAAAAGCGGTTGCGTTTTCACTGCGCAAATTAAACTTTGAATATAAATTTGTGAGCCGATCGGGAAATAAAAAATGTATAGACTACTCAAATTTAGACCAAGCCGCCATCGAAAATCATAAATTGATCGTAAACTGTACTCCTTTGGGAACCTTTCCTGCCATCACCGAATGTCCGCCTATCCCTTATCATTTTCTCTCGCAAACCCATGTTTTGTTCGATCTTATATACAATCCTCCTAAAACTGAATTTTTAAGAAGAGGAAAACAATACGGTGCTCAAATAACCAATGGACTGAACATGTTGGAATTGCAGGCCGAACGCGCTTGGCAGATTTGGGAATCCACAATTTAACAAAAAAAACATAGTCGCTTTGTCAATTCGACAGTTGTTAGTATCTTGACCAAATTATAAAACCGTTCAACGAACCCTAACATTGAAACAAATGTCGCACGAAAAATCCGCATCGGAAGAGCAAAAACCAGAAGCTACTTCGAACGAAAACAACCCAGAAACCAAAGCCAATATCCCAAGTCCAGAAAACGAGGTCCAAACCCCTGAAGCGGATAAAATAGAAGAAAGTGGGCTCAGCGAAAAAAGCAAACTGGAAGGAGAAAATTCTGGAATCCCGGTAGAAAAATCTGTCGAAGATTTATCCGAATCTGAGAAAGAGGCAAGTTCCGAAACCACCTCGACAGTGAATTCAGCACCGGATAAAACACCTTCAAATTCCGAAGAAAAATCTGTGTCGGATTCAGACATTCCCGATAAAGTTGAAGTGGCAAAAGCTGAGGAGATAAAAGATGAAGTATCTGAAGATGAAGAAGAAGTGGAGTCTTCTGAAGAAAATGAAAACTACGACGATAAAGAAGAAGGTAAACAAAAGGATTATAGTTCCCTTTCAAAAAAGGCACTAATAGAGGAGTTGGAAAAACTTCTGAATGAGAATAAAGTACAGAAGATAAAAAATGACATAGAGGAAATCCGCTCTGAATTCAACAGTAAATTCGAAGAAGAACTTGAACGTAAAAAGGAGGAATTCCTTGCCGAAGGTGGAAACATTATTGACTTTCAATACACCACCCCACTAAAAAAAGAATTTAATTCGCTCTATTTTGATTACAAGGAAAAGCGCAATAATTATTATAAAAACCTCAAAAAGAACCTTCAGGACAATCTAACCAAACGTTGGGAATTAATTGAGGAGTTAAAAAGCCTTTTGAGTGCGGAAGAAAACATCAACACTACTTATAAAAACTTTAAAGAAATACAGGAAAAATGGCACGTGGCAGGTCCAATTCCGCGTGATAAGTATAATACCGTTTGGAATACCTATCACCACCATATTGAAAATTTCTATGATTTCCTTCACTTGAACCGCGAATTCCGCGATTTGGATTTTAAGCATAATTTAGAAGCTAAGTTAAAGCTCATCACCCGTGCAGAGGAACTGGCCCAAGAGGAAGATTTGAACAAAGCGTTCCGTGAGCTCCAAATGTTGCACAAAATGTGGAAGGAGGATATTGGCCCCGTAGCGAAGGAATACAGGGACGAAGTTTGGGATAAATTTAGTGCGGCGACCAAAATTATCCACGACAAAAGACAAGAACAATCGGCCGAATTGGAAAACCAGTATATTGAAAATCTGGAGAAGAAAAAAGGGCTCATCGAGGCGATAAAACAGGTAGGTGAGGATGTTAAACCTGTTCATTCCGCATGGCAGAAAACAATAAAGAAAACACAGGAATTACGGGATACTTTTTTTAACACTGGACCCGTTCCCCGCTCGCACAACAAAGAAATCTGGAAAGCATTTAAGGATGCAACGGCCACCTTCAACCGTCAAAAGAACAGTTTTTACAAAAACCAGAAAAAAGAGCAATATGCCAATCTGGAGAAAAAAAGAGAGCTGATCAAAATTGCAGAAGAAAATAAAGACAGTACTGATTTTGAAGAAACTACTGCTCTAATGAAGAAAATCCAAGATGACTGGAAAAAAATTGGGCATGTTCCACGAAGAGATAGCGACAAAATCTGGAAGCAATTCAAAAAGGCCTGCAACCATTATTTTGACCGATTGCACGCTGAGAAAAATGAAGCCAACCAGGAAGAGGTCTCGAATTTTGAGAAGAAGCAGCAAATGCTCGAGAAATTGACTACCATAGAACTAAGCGGCGACCATAAAGCGGATTTGGACGCCATAAAGGAAAGCATAACCGCTTGGAAGGAAATCGGGCGCGTACCTTATAATAAACGTTTTATTGAACAAAAATTCAACAAAACCTTGGATGGTCTTTTCGCAAAACTGGATTTGGGGAAAAAAGAAACAGAACTCATCAAATTTGACAATAAGCTGAACACGTTAGTTAACCGCGAGGATGAGCAAAAGATACAGAACGAGCATTTCTTTATTTCCAAAAAAATAGATGAAACAAAAGACGAGATCCGTCAATTGGAAAACAACTTGGGCTTTTTCCGACATGTGGATGAAAACAATCCAATGGTAAGAGAAGTCCACAAAAACATTGAACGTCATAAAGAACAACTGGAAGTGTGGAAAGCTAAATTGAAAAAAATCAAGAAAATCCGTGAATAAATCGGATATTTAATTCTGGATAAAGAGAACTTATCAATCGGTTTTTTTGGCTTCATTCCAGAAAACATCCATTTCCTTAAGCGTCATGTCCTTTAAGGACTTTCTGGATTCTTTTGCCTTGGCTTCGAGAAACTTAAAACGCTTGATGAATTTCTTATTGGTCCGTTCCAATGCATTTTCAGGATTTACTTTTAGAAAACGGGCATAATTCACCATAGAGAACAAAACATCACCAAATTCAGCTTCAATTTTTTCTGGTTCATTATTTTGGATCTCGTGCTGAAGCTCACCCAATTCTTCCTGTAATTTTTCAAAAACCTGTTCTGGCTTTTCCCAATCGAAACCGACCCCGGTAACTTTTTCTTGGATCCTGCTTGCTTTTACCATTGCCGGCAATGATTGCGGAACGCCTTCAAGAACACTTTTCTTGCCTTCCTTCAGTTTCAATTCTTCCCAATTTCGTTTTACTTCAGCTTCATCGGCAACTTTTACGTCACCATAAATATGAGGATGGCGTACAATCAATTTTTCACAGATGGTGTTACATACGTCGGCAATATCAAAATCATTTGTCTCACTCCCAATTTTTGAATAGAAAACAATGTGCAACAGAACATCGCCCAGTTCTTTTTTGACCTCCTCCAAATCGTTCTCTAAAATTGCATCGCCCAATTCATAGGTTTCCTCAATTGTCAAATGTCTCAAGGATTCCATGGTTTGTTTTCTGTCCCAAGGACATTGCTCGCGCAGTTCATCCATAATTGTAAGCAAACGATCAAATGCTTGGAGCTGGTCTTTCCGGGTGTTCATAAGATTGTGATTAGTGAGTTGATTGTGGATTATTTCAATTTATAATGTTTCAAAAGTAAATTCTCATAGATTTTATCTGGTAGAATTCGCTTTAGCACTATCGAGAACTTCTGAAGTGGGGCGCCCACCTTATAATGAATTCTTGGGTTTTCAGTCTGAATTATTTTATGGACAACCTTTGCCATTTCTATGGGATCGGAACCACTGTCCACATGATCATCCATCATTTTCAATGTGTTTCCATAGGTGTTTTTATAGGGCGATCCTTCCAAAACTGGAGCATGATAACGGCCGCCTGCAATATTGGTGGCAAAATCGCCGGGCGCAACATTGGTCAATTTTATACCGAATTGGAGCGTTTCCATCCGCATTGCCTCAATGGTAATTTCAAGTGCGGCCTTAGTGGCAGAATAGATTCCTCGATACGGCAGTCCCATGTATCCGGCAATTGAAGTAATGTTTATAATATGTCCGTATCCTTGTTTGCGCATTTGCGGCAAAACAGTTTTGATTACATTGATAGGTCCGAGATAATTGGTCCGAAAGGCATTTATTATTTCCGGTTCCGGGGTTTCCTCCACAGGGCCGGTAATTCCAACGCCAGCGTTATTGATCACTACATCGATCTTACCAGTTTCAAGAATAACCTGGGAAATGGCAGCCTTTATTGATGCTTCAATATTCACATCCAATTTTAATAAAGGGAAAACCGAATCTTTTATTTTTTCAGGCGAGCGACTTGTTCCATAAACTCGATACTTCCTTTCAGTCAGGAACTCGCCAATTGCTTTTCCTATTCCCGATGATGCACCGGTAATAAATATCACTTTCGACATATAGATCAGTTGATACACAAAGGTGCATTTCTGTGGTCAGTTTACCAAATAGTTTTTCCAAAAAGAAACATTCCATTTTTGTAATGATACGGGTACAGAAAAGTAAAGGTGGTTTATAAAAATTATGGAAGAAAAAGGGAGAAAAGAATATTCTAAAAAAAATGTGGCAAGCTACCTACATCACACCGCTACGACCGTTTACCTTTGCTGCGTTCCCGCCCTGGAGGATTCAACAGGAGCTGGTTGTGTAGGACTTGCCACGGCGCAAAGGTACGGTTTTTCATAAGTTTTTGCAAGACTTTCGAATTTCAATTTTAATAAATACCTTGCGGAAAAATAGTGACTTCCATGAAATTACACAATCCATTAATCGCCATAGTATTATCCATAATTTTAATAGGCTGCAAAACTAACTCCGAAGCAGACAATGAGGCTTTTTCGATTGAAATAGAGAATCACAAACGAGCCTATACCGCGGAGGAAACGCTTTCAGTTTCGCTTGGAAATCACAAAAACATCCAAATAGATTCTGTTGTTTTTTATTTGGGCAAAGACAAGGTTGATCTTGATGGGAAAACCATTTCTCTTTCAAACCAAAAACTCGGTGAAAGGACTCTAAACGCAAAAATATACAGTGATGGAAAAGAATTTGGCGCAACACAAGGTGTAACAATACTTTCTTCCATCAGGCCTAAATTGTACACTTATAAAATTCTTGAATCTTTTCCGCATGACATTACCGCCTACACCCAAGGATTGGAATTTGCAAACGACACTCTTTACGAAAGCACCGGACAATACGGGGAATCGACACTGCGAAAGACAAACTACAAAACCGGTGAGGTATTTGAAAAAGTGTCTTTACCCAATACGTATTTTGGAGAAGGGCTTACCATTCTGAACAATAAAATCTATCAACTTTCGTGGCGTGAAAAAACTGGTTTTATTTATAACCTAAAAACCATGGAACAAACTGGAACCTTTGTTTATGGCGAAAGCAAAGAAGGCTGGGGATTGTGCAACGATGGTAAATACATTTATAAAAGCGATGGGACCGAAAAAATCTGGAAACTAAATCCAAATACCCTTGCGGAAATGGATTTTATAGAAATTTTTACAAACACCAGCAAAATACAGAGCGTCAACGAGCTGGAATGGGTAGATGGAAAAATATATGCCAATGTATATCAACAAGGATCCATCGCCATTATCGATCCAGAAAATGGTGCTGTAGAAGGTGTTATTGATCTGACCGACCTAAAGACCAAAGTTACCCCACACCCACGACTTGATGTTTTAAACGGGATAGCCTACAAAGGAGAGCCCAATATTCTGTATATTACCGGGAAAAACTGGGACAAACTCTTTAAAATAGAGATTGTGGAAAAAGGAAAATAGCAAATAAGATAAAACGAACCGCTTCCATCGAAACCATTTTGTCCAAAAATCTTATCCGACAATAATAACTGGGATAAAAAGTTATATTTTTACCTAAATTTTCATTTGATGAAATACATATACACCTTGGCAATTTTATGTTGTGTGCTGTTGTGGAGCTCCTGCCGAAACGATTTTGAGAGCATCGCCAGCAGTGGAAACTTGGAATTTTCAAAGGATACGGTCTATTTGGACACCATTTTTACCAATATTGGTTCCAGTACCTATAAACTCAAGGTGCACAACAACAGTAAGGACGATATTTATATTCCAAATTTGCAATTGGGCCAGGGCGAATCTTCCCACTATCGCCTTAATGTCGATGGAATGCCGGGCAAGATTTTCCGCGATGTCCAGATTTTGTCGAAGGACAGTATCTTTATTTTTATTGAGACCACTTTCGACATCAACAATGTGCCAACATCCGAGAATGAATTTATCTATACCGACCAGATTCTTTTTGATACTGGCGGAAATCAACAAAAAGTGGAGCTTGTAACCTTGGTAAAAGATGCTGTTTTTCTATATCCTGAAAGACATTCCGACGGCACTACGGAAACCCTGCTTCTTGGTTCGGGGGAAAATTCGGTAGAAATACCCGGCTTTTTTCTCGACGACGAGGAATTGACCTTTACCAAAGAAAAACCTTATGTAATTTATGGGTTTGCGGCGGTAAAACCCGATAAAACATTAACGGTGAACGCGGGCGCACGAGTACATTTCCATTATAATAGCGGAATTATGGTTGCAGGCTCAATGAAAGTGATGGGCACCGAAAGTTTTGATCGGGAAGCGATGGAAAACGAAGTGATTTTTGAAGGAAACCGACTGGAGCCAAATTTCTCCAATACTCCAGGACAATGGGGATACATTCGTTTGACGGATGGCAGCACGGACAACGAGTTCCATCATGCCACCATAAAAAATGCCATGGTCGGGATCATTGTTGAGAATAGTCCTGTAACCTTACATAATGTACAGATTTACAATAATTCCAACATAGGTCTTTTAGCGAGGACAGGAACCATTTATGCCGAAAACTTAGCCATTAATAACAATGGTCAATCCTCATTGGCACTGCAGCTGGGCGGAAGTTACGAATTCAATCACTGTACTTTTGCAAATTATTGGACCAACGGGTTTCGGAGTTTGCCCACCGTAACAATTGAAAACACCTTAGAAACAGAAGATGAGATTTTTGTTGCCGATCTACTGTTGGCCAATTTTAAAAACTGTATTATCTATGGCAGTGACAGCAAGGAATTGGGATTGCATAAAAATGATCTGGCAGCCTTCAACTTCAGTTTTGCCAACAGTCTGATCCGTTTTGAGGATGCACGCGGCGATTTCAGAAATGATCCGTTGTATGATTTTTCAGATTCCAATCTGTATTCTGGTGTGGTGCTCAATAGCGATCCTGCATTTCAGAACGCCTCCAAAAACAACCTAAACATTGAAAGTGGAAACTCCGGAGCGGATGGGATTGGCCTCCCGAACGTAGCGCCTTTGCATGATTTGAACGGAACGCTACGAAGTACGGCTTCGCCCGATGCCGGGGCATATGAAAGCACGGATTTTCCCGAGGAGTAGCAGGCTTCAACAACAATTAACGATTCATTCTTGTTTTGTTAATTGTAAAGTGTTAATTCCAATTTACGGCAACCATTTCTTATCAAAATTGGGTTTGCGTTTTTCCAAAAATGCATCCCGTCCTTCTTTTGCCTCATCTGTCATATAAGCAAGTCGAGTAGCTTCCCCTGCAAATACTTGCTGCCCAACCATTCCATCATCCGTAAGGTTCATCGCGAACTTCAACATTTTTATGGAAGTTGGGGATTTTGCCAGAATTTCCTGCGCCCATTGGTACGCGGTAGCTTCGAGTTCGTTGTGTGGAACCACGGCATTCACCATTCCCATTTCGTAAGCTTCCAGTCCGGAATAATTTCTTCCGAGGAAAAATATTTCACGAGCCTTTTTCTGGCCTACCATTTTAGCGAGATAGGCACTTCCATAGCCTCCGTCAAAACTGGTTACATCTGCATCGGTTTGTTTGAAGATAGCGTGCTCCTTGCTCGCTAATGTTAGATCGCAAACTACATGAAGACTGTGCCCACCACCGACCGCCCATCCGGGAACCACACAGATTACAGCCTTGGGCATAAAACGGATCAAGCGCTGTACATCAAGAATGTTCAGTCTGTGATAGCCATCTTCGCCCACATAGCCTTGGTGTCCCCTCGCTTTCTGGTCGCCTCCGCTGCAAAAACTATAAACACCATCTTTCGGAGAGGGACCTTCGGCAGAAAGCAGCACCACCCCAATTGAAGTGTCTTCTTGGGCATCATGGAACGCATCGAGCAATTCCGCCGTGGTTTTGGGCCTAAAAGCGTTTCTAACTTCGGGCCGGTTGAAAGCGATACGGGCAACCCCATCTGATTTTTTATAGGTGATATCAGAATATTCCTTGACAGTAATCCATTTGGGTGTGGTCATAATCGAATTTTTATTTTCAAAGATAACAATTCCACAAATTCAATATACAGCGAATCTTCATTAACGTCAACTTGGCTCAAAATTTGATATCTTTGTTGTTGCGAATGTTGTTTGACAATTCCGAATGAAAAAATTAGTATTTCTTGTCCTTTTATTTCCGTTGTTCAGTTTCGGACAACTGGATTTCGGGTCGTTTACCGGGAAAATAGATTTGGTTTCCTTGCCTGAAATTGAAAGCTTGGGTTCCTTGTCTTTTTCCGACAATTCGGGTTTTATCTTAAAAAACTCAAACAAATTGCCTTCTTTTAAACTGAACAAAAACAACTATCGCGAACCCGTGAGTATGTTGGAGGCGATGGCGAGCGCGGAGAACTATGTTGAATCGAACATTCAAATATCACTTGATCCGAAATCATTGGGGATTTATGGCGGAAGCAGTAACTATAGCGCCGATGGCTCTACGAAAGTCAAAAACACTGTTTATAAAGAAGCTAACAGTGGATTCTGGTTTGCGGGATCTTGCCCTCCCTACGGAGTCTGCCCGCGTTGTGCGCCATATCGAGTAGGACACAGTTTTTATTAGGCTTAAAAAACTGCAATAGCTTGTTTATAATAACGTTATTCCCTCTTCATCAATCACGATTTGCTTGTCCTTATATAATGTCCCGACTGCCTTTTTAAAACTTTTCTTGCTCATTCCAAGTAGGTTTTTGATCGTTTCGGGATCAGATTTATCATTTAAAGGAAGGAATCCTCCGGCTGCCTCAAGCTCTTTCCGGATGTAATTGGCATTTGGCTCAATGCTTCGATACCCTGGAACCTGGAGCACCAGGTCGATTTTGTTGTCTTCCCTTATCTTTTTTACGTACGCTTTTATACGGTCTCCACTGCGAATATCCTCAAAAATATCTTCTGTGTAGATCAATCCATTATGAACTCCATTCACAATAGCATTCGCTCCTTTTTCAGTGATGTGGGTTACCAATAAATCCACTTCCTCATAAGGTTTTACAGTCAATTCCTTATTTTGGAGAAAGCGATTTGTCTTGCTGGATCCAACCAAGCGATTGGTTTTTTCATCCAAATACAACCTGACTATATACCAACTTCCAGGTTTCATTGGCCTCGCCTGCTCTTTGAAGGGGACAAAAAGCTGCTTTTCCAAACCCCAATCCATAAAAGCTCCGTATTCAGTAACGGCACTGCAATGTAGATATCCAAACGTATCCAACTTTAGAAAAGGCTGCAAGGTTGTGGCGATAGGTCTTTCCTCATTATCAAGATAGACAAAAACTTCCAGTTGATCGCCTATGGAATATTCTTCAGGCTTGTATTTATGTGGCAGCAAGACTACATTTTCCTCATCGTCTCCCAAATAAAGTCCGGGATCGGTTTCTCGAAGAATTGTCAAAGTATTATATTCGCCTAATTTTATCATAGCATCAAAGGTAAAACATTAAGGTCTAAAATAACAGAATACGAAAGAAGTACCATTCTTTCATTAAAGCAGTAACACATGAATTCAATATAGGAATTCAAAGTAATCGGTCAGAATTTTATCGTTGACAGTAGAAGGTGTGAATATTTCCAACAAAGAAGGCCCTTTATCTTGAGTGAAGAATTGAGATATCTTTTCTTTCAACCCTTTCTCCCCACTGTGTTCTGAATAATGGAATCCGAACATTTCCGATAGATATTTGGCGCTTAGGTTGTGCTTGGTTTCAAAATAAGTGTCAAACAAATGGGTGTCCTTTTCTCCCGGAAGGATCCGAAAGATGCCCCCTCCTCTATTATTTACAACAATAATTTTGAAATTGTTGGGGATATAATTATTCCAAAGGCCATTACTATCATAAAAAAAGCTGAGATCGCCCGTTAAAAATACGACTGGATTTTTTGAAACTATGGCGGCTCCTACAGCGGTGCTTGTGCTTCCATCTATTCCACTTGTTCCACGATTGCAAAAAACCTCGACTGAATATGGGATATCAAAAAGTTGAGAATATCGAATAGTGGCACTGTTGCTCAATTGAAGTTGCACGTTTTCCGGAAGTTGGGCAAACACCTCGCCATAAACGGTAAAATCGGAATAGGGAATTCGTGATCTATAAATCCGATGTTGTTCCAATCGATGATTCTTTATTTGAAGCCAATGGTCTCTATAATTGGCATTTGTTTCTTCCAACTTAGAAAATAAAATCTTAAAAAAATCATTTATGGGGAATTTTAAATGATGCTCCAGCACAAAAAATGTATCAAAAGCTGTTTTGGGATCCACATGCCAATGTGTTTCTGGCGGAAAGTCCCGTAAAA
>CAZMDY010000012.1:0-10422 GCA_964565295.1 uncultured Aequorivita sp.
AGGGCAATCAAGATATAATCCCGACGCATTTTCTTCACGGGTTGTTCGTGCATTTTTCTGTTTGGGGAGTTTTTTGCAAAGGTAGCGGTTTGGACTTAATGCCACGCCTTAAAGCGGTTCGAGGAATTAAAAAGTTATGATTACTGATCCACACTTTTTAAGAAACTCAATATTTTTTGGTTTACGATCCCCGCCTGATCTACCGATATAAAATGGCCCGAATCGGGAATTATTTCACCTTTGGCTTGAGGAATGTGCTTCTCGGCCAACTGGATGCTGCGTTCCGTATTAAACATATCATCATCGCCGATCAAAACCAGAACAGGCATCTTCAGGGATTCCAACTCCTTTTTCGAAAATGGCTTCATGGCGGCCACATATTGGTTTAACGAATCCGTATTTTTTGCGATATGGTACTGCTCCATATAATTGGGGTCGATCTTACTGGTGTCTTCAGACATAGTCTCCATAGTCCTATTGATGCTTTTTTCCTCGGAATGGAATATATTGAGGATATTTTTCAATAGATCTGTACTGGGGGGAATCCATCCAAATGTTTGGGCTGGCCCCAAAAGAACCACGCTCCTTACGCTCCCCTTGTCGTGAAGAGCCAGATTTGTCGCCAACCAGCCCCCGCGGGAAGCCCCGATTAAATGATATGAATCCAATTCCAGCGCAGTGAAAATCTCTTGATACCATTCCGCACTTTCATCAAGCCCTTCAAAATCAGCTGTTAGATTGGATTTACCTGCTTCAAATATCATATCTATGGCAAAAATTCGGTATTCCTGAGCCAAGGACTTGGCGTTGGGATACCACATTGTGGAACTAGAATTCATTCCATGAAGCAAAATGACCGGTATTCCATTTTTAGGCCCACTTAATATTACGTGTGCCGTTCCTTTGGTGGTGGGAACATATAACTCCTCATAAGCAACCTCCCATTGTTCCATGGTTTTGTTGTATGATTCAAAATAATCCTTTTGGTCGGATGTGGGATTAGTAATGTATTTGGGTTTGACTTTGAATTTCTCATATTCATCGTCCTCAATCTCAACTTCCACATCGTTTGGACTGGAAACTTCAATATTGTTCTTGCAACCGTATAGAAATAAAAGTGGCAAAACAACAGCCAATCCATAACGCTTTATTCTAAATGTCCAACACATACTTTTGAGGTTTAAAAACAAAGATCACAATCAAAGAATGTATCCAAAGGGGATTTAACATCTATTTAATTTTAGGAAGGAAGAAGTGTAACATAACGCGAAACTCTTTTGAGAAGCTGCCAGTCTATTATTTGCCCTATTTAATTCTCAAGATGTTACAGTTTAAACAGTTTTGACAAAATTATATTATTCTGAAAGTCAATCTAATGATTTATTTAGAAGCTATATTTTTCATTGTAAAGGCTTCGTACGATTCCATCACTAAGTCCAATTTTCGGCACATATATTTTTTTTGCCTTGCTCCACTTCATCGCAGAAAGATAGATTAGGGTGGCAGGAACCACAACATCAGCACGGTCGGGATTCATATCGAGTTCTGTAATCCGTTCTTCGAAAGAAAGGGAGTTTAGTAGGTCATAATAAGAAGATAGATAAATAAAACTGAGTGGTTTCCCTATCTTGGTGCCGCTCTTCTTGTAAATTGTATTGATATTTCCACCACTGCCGATGAGTGAAATGTTTTTAAAACTGTTGGTCTCCTTTTTTATCCATGTTTCCATTTCATCCCAGACACTGTCGGCAACCATATTGTTGATTAAACGGACTGTTCCGAGTTTAAGGCTTTTTGATGTGACGATTTGACCCTTTGCAAATAACGTAAGTTCAGTGCTTCCCCCTCCTACATCGACATAGAGAAAAACTTTTTCGGCTTGGATGAGATTCTTTAAATCCGTAGAAGCGATAATGGCAGCCTCATCGTCGCCGTCAATAATGTTGATATGGATTCCGCTTTCCTCTCCAATCTTGTTCGCAATCTCTTGGCCATTTGTAGCTTCGCGCATAGCCGAAGTTGCACAGGCCCGAAATCGTTTTACCTTATAAGTTTTCATCAACAGTCTAAAGGCGGTCATTGCATCCAGCATCCGAGATGCGCTTGTGTTCGAAATTTTATTGTCTATAAAAGCTTCCGCCCCAAGTCGAATGGGCACTCGCACCAAAGAGGTTTTTTTAAAGATTGGTTCCTTTCCTTTCTGTTCTATAACCGAAACAATCAGCAATCGGATCGCATTGCTTCCGATATCGACTGCTCCATAATTTTCAATGTTTAACAAATCAGTTTACTTCAAGTTTGTTTAAATAATAATTGTACATCGCAAATTGCGACTTTATCGGTGGTTTGTTATTCTTCCTATAGGCATTGTCATTTTTTGCGCTAAAAACACGGGCTTTAACGTTGTCGCTCCATCCAATCTCAAAATTCTCCAAAAGCTCTTTTTTGATATCAGGATCGTAGATGGGGCAGGACACCTCCACTCTGTTGTCCAAGTTTCTTCCCATAAAATCTGCCGAAGAAATATATACTTTTGGATTGCCGCCATTTTCAAAAATAAACATTCGCGGATGTTCCAAGAACTTGCCCACTATGCTGATAGCCTCAATATTCTCGCTCATTCCTTTTACCCCAGGGATAAGAGAGCAAATTCCACGGACAATCAACTTTATCTTTACCCCTGCCCTACTGGCTTCGTATAATTTGTCGATCATTTTATAATCCGACAGACTGTTCAATTTTAATTTAATTCCACTGGGTAATCCGGCTTTTTTGTTTTTTATTTCAGTGTCAATAAGATGGGTAATGGCATTTCGAGTGTAATGGGGAGAAACGATCAAATGTTGATATTTTTTCACTTGGTAATTGACTTCAAAAAAATCAAAGACTTTGTTCATTTCTTTACAGATTCTTGTATCTGCCGTAAAAAGTGTATAATCTGTATAGATGCGGGCGGTGGACTCGTTGAAGTTTCCAGTGCTAATTACTCCGTAACGGACAATCTTATTGTTTTCAACCCGTTCCACAAGGCACATTTTACAATGGACCTTAAGCCCCTTTACACCAAATATAAGTTGTATATCTTCACTTTGGAGCAATTCGGCGTATTTAATATTTGCTTCCTCGTCAAAGCGGGCCTGCAATTCTATTTGGACGGTAACGTTTTTTCCGTTCTTCTTTGCATTGATCAAAGAACTGGCAATGTGCGACACTTCGGCCAAACGATAGATCGTAATTTTAATTGACCTTACTTTGGGATCCAAGGCTGCTTCCCTGAGAAATTTCACCACATACATAAAGGTTTGGTACGGGGCGTGCAGCAAGTAATCCTTAGCTTGGATTTTGTCAAACAATCGCCCTTCCATGCTCAGTCCTGGAATAGGTAGAGGCTCCGTAGGTTCAAATTGGAGGTCGGGCCTCCCCAGACTGGGAAAATTCATATAGTCTCTCCGATTGTGGTAGCGACCGCCCGGAATAATACTATCAGTTTTATCTATCCCCATTTTTTTCAACAAGAACTGAAGGGTTTCTGTGTCTATATTTTTGTCGTAAACAAATCGGACAGGATCGCCGATGCTCCGTTTTTCGACGCTTTTTGATATTTTTTCAATAAAACTTCTACTGAGATCACTGTCAATATCCAGTTCGGCGTCGCGGGTAATTTTTATCATGTGGGCCGAAATGCTCTCGTAATTGAAAATACTGAAAATATTGTCCAAACAATGCCGGATCAAGTCATCAAGAATGATCACATATTGTTTTTCGCCTTCTTGGGGCAGAACCACAAATCGGTTAATGGTCCTTGGGATTTCGATAAGCGCATAGTTGCACTTGGTCTCAAAAGTTTGGTCTTCTTTGGCCATTACCATTTTGATGGCCAAATAAGCCGCGCTATCCCTCAAATTTGGAAATTCTTCCAATTCGCCAATCATAAATGTCATCATGGCCGGACTAACATATCTGAGAAAATAATCGAATATAAACTTGCTCTGCTTACGGGATATTTGTGTTTCGTCAATTATAAAGATGTTCTCCTTTTGAAGTTCTCGTTGAATATTATTAAGGATTTTTAGGCTATGTGCCTGTTGTTCGATAACAATTTGGGTTATTTCAGCCAATAGATCTTTTGCTGAAATACCTCCCAAAAAACTACGACCTGTCTTCCCAGCTTCCTCAATACGTCTAATCGTTGCATAGCGAACTTTGAAAAACTCATCCAGATTGTTGGAAAAAATTCCCAAGAAGCGCAGACGCTCCAACAGTGGGAGCCTTTTATCATAGGATTCCTGCAAGACCCGGGCATTGAACTGAAGCCAACTTAGTTCTCTATTGATATATTGGTTTCGGACTTGCCGGGAATTTGTTGTTACTTTCTCTACCATTATTTTAAATCCCGAGGGAAAATTGTTTTGAGTGTTTTGCCCGTGGTTATGTCGCTCCAATTGGATTCATCGAACTCCAACATCACAAATCCGCATGTGGGCACATTCTCAATATATCGATTTCCCAACATATTGGCGACTGAGGTAAAAGCATGGTTATGGCCCACGATCATCACACGGTCAAGTTCATTGTCCATTGATTTAATTACACGCATCACATGTTGTCCACTAAAATCATATAAGGTATGGTCTGTTTCAAAAAGTTCATCGGGCATATTCCAAGCATCTTTAAAAAACTGGGCCGTGGTCAAGGCCCGAACTGCATCGCTACTGATTATTTTTTGGGGAGCCTCTATTTCAGAGCTAACTTTTTTTGAAACCAGGGCGCCGTCATTTTGCCCTCTTCCCTTAAGCGGTCTTTTGTGATCGTCAACATCGTGTTTCCAAGAAGATTTTGCATGTCGTAGCAGATATAGTGTTTTCATAAATGTTTTTATTTTTTGTTCTCCGCAGTTCAGATTTTGGACAGATGGGTTTGACAATTTAAAAAAAGGAGGTTTTTAGCTCAATAATTCTTTGGGGGCAAATTCTGGAACCACTCAATAATCTTCCAAATTTATAAAAAAACAATTGTGAAATCTTGTTTTAAGTAAGTTTTAAACATTAAGAATTCCTTAAATGCACTCCACGTTTTTCGGTTTTTAGTCGAGCATTGAGGATAAACGATTTACTCAAATTCCGTTTTTTCAGGAAAATTTCGCTTACTTTGTGTTCCTTGACTTATTTCCACAAACTCATATTTTCAACAGGAAAAATAGTAAGCAGAAAACTCAAAATGTAACTCATGAATTTAGATTTGACCCATAAAAATGCCCTAGTTTGCGGAAGCACCGCCGGAATAGGAAAAGCAACTGCAATAAAACTGGCCCGTTTCGGGGCTGCAGTAACCTTGTTTGCGCGCGATGAAGAAAAACTCAAAGAGACTTTGATTGAGTTGCCACACGACAAAGGCCAAAAACACAATTACTTTGTTGCCGATTTTACAGATCCGAAACAGGTAGAGGAAAAAGTTATGCGAGCCGTTTCTGATAAAACCATCCATATTTTGATCAACAATACCGGAGGGCCCAAAGGAGGGCCAATATCCTTGGCCAAAGTGGAAGAATTTGAAAAAGCATTCTCCATGCATTTATTGTGCAACCAACTTCTGGTCCAAGCCGTAATTCCGGGAATGAAGGAAGCAGATTACGGTAGGATCATCAATATTATTTCCACTTCCGTAAAGCAGCCCATAGACAATTTGGGCGTCAGTAATACCGTTCGAGGGGCAGTTGCAAATTGGAGCAAAAGCCTTGCAAACGAATTGGGAGAATTTGGAATTACCGTAAACAATGTTTTGCCCGGATTTACAGCCACTGACCGATTGGAAGACATAGTTGAAAACGCCTCAAAACGAATGGAAAAAACAAAAAAGGAAGCCGCGGATTTTATGAAAAACTTAGTCCCAGCCAAACGTTTTGCCCAACCCGGGGAAATTGCCAATGCAGTGCTTTTCCTTGCCAGTGAAGCGGCGAGCTATATTAATGGAATAAACCTTCCGGTTGATGGGGGACGGACAAAGTCACTTTAAATCCAATAGCATTATAACTTCCCGTTTTTAAGAATCAGAAGCTTTATAAAAATTTTCCATAAACAATTCCTTTTACACAAACCATGACAAAAAAACTGCGCATCAACGGCCACTCCCACTTACTCCCATATCCTGAGGAAATCCCTGAATTTATGCGGGAGAAGGAAATATTCTGGGTTGATAAAGAACGAAAGTTTATGCTACAAAAAGATTGGCGCCGTCCAGTTACCGATTCCAGTTTCTTTTTAAATGAAAAACTGGATTGGATGGACCGTTTCAACATAGACCATGCAGTGGTGTTAAATCTTTCCCAGCTTTATGGAAATGGTTTGCGGGTGGAGGAAATGAAACAAGCTCTTCGTTTTCAAAATGATTTCAATGCACAGGTACAGCAGAAACATCCCTCCAAATTTACCTGCGGTTTTGTTGTACATCCGGGTTTTTTAAGAAGTGCTTTGTGGGAAATTGAACGTTGTGTTGAGGAACTTAAGATGCAATTGCTCTGTCTTCCAACTCATTATATGGACAGCATTGGAACTTGGCGGTGCATTTTTGACGAAGAAAATGAACCCATTTTTGAGTTGGCATCGAAATACAATCTCGCCGTGGAAATCCATCCTTATGACGGCGAAAAATTTATTAAACTCGAAAATACAGCATGGCGTTTCCATTTGATCTGGATGCTTGCCCAGTGCGCTGATGCTTACCACTTTTTGACATTGAATGGCTATGCCGATAAATTTCCGAATATGCGGACATGTTTCGCACACGGGGGACAATTGGCCCAAATAAATATCGGCAGAAGGATCCAAGGTTTCGATGGCCGATCAGACCTATTCGAAGGAAAAACGCATCCAAGAAAATCTGTGGGACACAAAAATATATTTTTCGACACCTTGGTCCATGATACAGGTTCTTTGGATTTGGTTATAAAAAATCAAGGTTCGCAACAAGTGTTGGTCGGTTTGGACGATCCCTATCCATTGGGTGAAATGGAAAGTGCCCCACAATCTTCCTATCCCGGGAAAATCTTGGATTTGGCGGTATCCAGAAATGTCATCACTCCTGAGGAAGCCGATGCCATGTGGGAGGACAATGTGATCCAATGGCTTTGTGGCGACGATCAAGCTGCCAAACAGAAATTGAGGGATCGGATCGAAGGGAAATAATAGGCTTCTTTCATTATTCCTATTAATTAACATTAGTTTCGCAGTTGTGAGTTATGACAGATGCTGGATAACAAATGCTCGAAACACCTCGACGGAAAAATGACAAATCCAACACCCAACAACAAGATTTTCAAATGATCAAATAAAAAATTTACAAATAATAAAACATGGATTTCTTACCTGAAAAAATAAACGATTACGTAGAAAAACATACTCAAGCGGAGCCAGAGCTACTTCAGAGTTTAAACCGGGAAACTTCCCAGAAAATACTTGCTCCACGAATGTTGAGCGGTCATTTACAGGGGCGCATCTTGAGCATGCTTTCCAAGGTGGTGCAACCTGAGAATATTTTGGAGATCGGAACCTATACTGGATATTCCGCACTATGTCTTGCAGAAGGAATGCAAAAGAACGGGGAGCTCCACACCATCGATATCAACGAGGAACTCTTCGACTTTCAGCGAAAATATTTTGACCAATCCCCTTTCGGGAAACAGATTATCCAACACTTGGGAAATGCGAAGGACATTATCCCCAAATTGGAAAAGACCTTTGATCTTGTTTTTATAGATGCCGACAAAAAAAATTATCCCACCTATCTGGAATTGGTATTACCTAAACTAAAAAAGGGATCCATAATTCTGAGTGACAATGTTCTGTGGAGTGGAAAGGTTGTGGAGCCCGTAAAAGACGATGACGAAGATACCCGCGCCCTTTTAGAATACAATACCCTTTTAAACTCCCATCCAAACTTAGAAACCGTGCTCCTTCCCATTCGTGATGGCCTCAGCATTTCACGGATGATTCAATAAAATGTAATTTTACTCTTCTTAAAACAAGCTTCGTTTTAAAATCGAATATTTATTAGAAATATGTGTAATACAATTCTACAAGCATTAAGGAAACATTAATTCCCTGTTAAATAAGTTTTAAACAGTCTTTCTCCAGAATCTGTTTTCTCTATCTTGGATTTTTTATTCAATGATTTAAAATAAATTCTGAATGGCGCCCAATTCTGAAACAGCAACCAAGGAGTTAGTTGGGGAGTTGACCCCTGGCAAAAGAACAATCCGAGAACTGGATTACGGCGGATATCTTTTTCTGGAGCACGATGTGCCATTTTTAATCATTTACCGCGACATTCCAAACGACAATGCAACGTTGAGATTGGCGCGAACAGGAGCATCCTATCTTATTATTGGCGACACCAATTTTGACTATTTCCAAGAATTTTTAAACCAACTGACAGAAAAGATGAGCAACCGTTTTGGATCGTTCATTTTAATGGAAATCTACAGCGGACCAGAAGATAGCACTGAATTTGTTATCCGTGGACCGGCTCATAAACTACCTGTTTCTCTTGAGGTACTGTGCGAGGAACTCGGTAAAATGGAAAGTAGAAAGTATGGCGGTAAAATGGTTACCGCCAGAATTGAGCAAACCAAAAAGCGAGAACACACGGACCAAACCTCTTTTTTCAGCATTGAAGAAATTAAGGAGAGTGGCGGAACTTTCATAGGATTGGAAATCCCGCCTGTTTATAGAGATCCCGAAGGAAATGTTTATCCACTGTATTTCAGAAAATTTAGGGATGGATTTACCAAAGCAGTCCATATGTCGGTGTTCGAATTTATCCGGGTCCAAACCTCTTCAAACATTGAAAGCTTTTATGCCCTCGGAAAACGAAAAATCCACGCCGAGGTTTTTAAGATAGATCGTGGTCTTACTGAAATTGAGAGCCATTATCAATTTCTGTTGTTGATAGCTCCAGTGAATATCCAAGCCATTCGCGAATGTTTTTTCAAAACCAATTTTGAAGAATTAAAACCTTACCACTATCGTCTGTTGCCCATTGATCCGGACCTTCTGAAACGTAAATTATACAACCTGAGGATAGACGAAATAGACGATCCTGCACTTGCCTTTCTCTTTGAGGAAAAACGCGAGGAAATTGCACAGCAACTTACCATGTTGAAAGAGCGTGGTTCCAAAAATTTCTTTTACAGCAGCATGCGTCTGTACAAAGGACTGGAAAAAAACATCGTTGCCGAAGCCAAGTCAATTCTCGCAAATGTACCTGAGGACAAACAACAAAAAAAACGGGAGGTGATGGATGCAACGGAATTTGCAAAATTAGCACAAGCAGAATTCGATTACTTTAGGACACAAGCACCAGATTACAAATGCAAAGTGCATATACGGGATGACGTAAACATAATGATGGTCTCCAAAGGCGAATTATATTTACCGGCAGATTATTCCTTGACCCATAATGCGGCGACCGCGCTCATACAGCACGAGGTTGGCACCCACTCACTTACGTTCTACAATGGAAGCCAACAATCATTGACCCAATTGTCACAAGGTTTGGCCGATTATGATCCTCTGCAGGAGGGCATCGCTGTGCTATCGGAATATCTGGTGGGCGGTTTGTCAGGAAATAGGCTCAGAACTTTGGCAGGACGGGTAATCGCGGGGGAAGGACTTTTAGACGGCGCAGGTTTTAAAGAAGTGTTCAACATCCTATACTCGCAATACGGATTTTCAAAGGAACGGGCTTTTGATATCACCTCAAGAATATTTCAGGGCGGCGGATTCTTAAAGGATATTATTTATTTAAAGGGATTGATCCAGTTGCGGAATTACTTAATGGAAGGAGGCGATTTGGAGTTTTTGTTGGCCGGAAAATTCGCACTAAAACACGTGCCCATGATAAAAGACCTGACCCAACGAGGACTATTGCAACCACCAAAAATAAAACCGAGATATCTTTATGGTAAAAATTATGAACAGCGAATGTCAAAAATAAAACAAGGGATTTCCTTTTCAAATATGGTTTTGGGAGCAATGCCAGACGATCAACTTAAATAATGTAACACAGAATTTGGGCTTGTCCACTTTCGATAAAAACAAATGAAAAAATGAAAATATGTTTTGTAATCAGTGACATTAAAACCGAGACCTGTGGGACCACAGTGGTTATATTAAAGAAAGCCCATGAACGAGGCCATGAAGTTTATGTAATGAGTGTAGGGGACTTTGTGTTCCATCGGGACGACGACATCAGTCTTCGTTGCAAAAAGATTCCAAAATCCATCAAAAGCACGAAGGTTGAAGAATTTTGGGCACAGGTACAGGATGATAAGTTAAAGGAGAAAATAGTCCATAGCAAGGAAATGGACATTCTCTTCCTCAGAAATAATCCCACTGAAGAAACGTCTGATCGCCATTGGGCCGAACA
>CAZMDY010000012.1:10522-25402 GCA_964565295.1 uncultured Aequorivita sp.
CAAGATGTTTACCTGATTGATGAAGAAAGGAAAAACTTAAATCAAATTGTGGATACCCTCAGGACAAAAGGCTATATCATAGCCCAGGAATTCCTTCCGCAAGTCAGCAAGGGAGATGTTCGCGTGATCGTGATGAACGGGAAAATATTGGAAGAGAATGGACAAATGGCTCTAATACGACGAGTCAGTTCCGACAAAAGTGAATTTAGAAGCAATCTTTCCCTTGGTGCTAAGGCTAAAAAGGCGGTACTCACGCCAGAAATAGAACATATAGTTTCCCTTACCGCACCCAAATTAATTCGAGACGGAATGTTTTTTGTTGGATTGGACATAGTAGATGACAAGCTCATTGAAATAAACGTTCTAAGTCCTGGAGGAATTAACCAATGCGAATCCATCGGGATGCCAGCTTTCACTGACACAATCATTGATGCCCTTGAACGCAAAATAGTTTATATGAAACATTATAAGAACAAATTGAGTAACAGGGTTTTGGCTACAATGGATTAATAAATTGCCAAGGGCAAAAATCCACAACAACCTTTAAAAAATTAAAATTTTGAAAGATTTACCCAGAATAATTGGAGAATATGATAGCGGTGAGAAGGGTCCGTTGCTTTTCATAACCGCGGGAATTCACGGAAATGAACCCAGTGGCGTAATTGCCTTGAAAAATGTGTTTCGAATACTCAACAGGGAAAAGCCATCAATAAATGGAAAAATAGTTGGAGTTTCCGGGAATCGCGAGGCTTTGATGCGAAACGTTCGATTTATAGATGAAGATTTAAATCGCACTTGGACAGTTGAAAATATCGCTTCCAAAGAACAAAATTCGCATGAAAAGAAAGAAATGTTCGAAATAATAGACGTGCTGGAGAAATATCCGCAAGAGCAATTTACCAAACGATATTTTCTGGACTGCCATACCACTTCCGCCGCGAGCGAGCCCTATATCTCAGTTCAGGATGTGAACGATAATGACGCGTGGGCCCATAAATTTCCAACCCACATTATCCGAGGTTTTTCCGACATTGTTTTGGGATGCATCGATCATTACGAAAGCAGAATTGGCATAACGGGTTTTGTTTTTGAAGGCGGACAGCACGAAAGCAAGATTTCCGAGATAAACCATGAAGGAATGATTTGGCATGCCATTCAACACGCTTGCGGTTTGGATCTCAATCTATTGAAAGAATATCCCAATGCCGCAAAACTTCTCGAAGAAAAAAGAAAATCCAGGAAGACATTTGAAATTGAACATCGACACGGACTGCAAGATACCGATGATTTTAAAATGGAACCAAATTTCAGCAATTTTCAGAGCATAGAAAAAGGAGAACTATTGGCGCATCAAAATGGAAAACCGATCTACGGTGAATGGGATGCACATATTTTTATGCCTTTGTACCAAAGCCAGGGAAACGATGGCTTTTTTGTAATCCGGGAGGTGTAGGACTGTTCCACCGTTATGGGCTTCAGGTTTTAAAAAACCGTTCATAGCGAAGAGTCCTTTGACAAAGAAAATGACATAAAAAGGCAAAAAAGATCCCCACAAAAGCACCTACAAGAATATCACTTGGATAATGCACTCCTACAAAAATTCGGCTAAAAACGAAAAGCAATGGCCATAGGTATGAAACATAAATCCATTTCGTATATCTTTCTAACGATAAAACCACAAAAGTGGTTATGGCAAAACTGGACGATGCATGTCCTGAAAAGAAACTGTAGTTGGTAGGGGTTTGCAAAATTTGGATCAGTTCACCCAAGGCCTCAACATTATTTGGGCGTAGTCTTCCTACATAATCCTTTACCAATCCGGTAAAAGTTATTGTTATTCCAAAAGAGAGCAACATAAAAAAAGCTACTGTCCCCCCTTTTTTTCCCCGATAATAATAGAATATCAAAATAAAGAAGAGTACGAAAAGTGGTGTCCAACTATCGATTTGGGTAACGAAAAGCCAAAAACGTTCAAAATCACCAATATACAGATTATTCAGAAAAATGAATACATCCCTATCCCATTGTTTGAGGGCATCAAGCATTTAAAACTTTCTCTTGATCGGTCCGGTGACTTCATCAATATCTTCCTTGACCTTATCTATTTCATCTCGGACATCTTTTGATATATCTATATCGATATCATGCTTTTCAATTCCCTTTGTGATCTCCGACTTTATGTCGTTGGTAGCATCTTTAACCTGTCGGATTGCCTTTCCCATACCCCGGGCAATTTCCGGTACTTTATCCGCGCCAAAGACCAATAGGACGACCAACAGGATGAACCCGATTTCGGTGCCGCTGATGAAAAGGAAAAACATTTGTGGAATCATACTGCAAATATACTCAGCATAGATGGGTTAAAGCAAATGGCTTAAGAAAATTTTGGTCTTGTAGCAGCTTTTTGACCAAATATAATATCACAGAAGCGTATCTTTTTTTCTATTGCCAAAAGCATCTTTAGTGAAGTTGTGATTTTACTCAGCTCGTTTTTTATATTCTACACTGCTTTTATTCAGAAAATCCATAAGCTGCATTTCGTTTTCGGGCTTTAGTAAATCTGTTTTCAAACCGTTTTCTTGCGCATAGAATAAAAAATCATAAGCTTGCTCCCTCGGAATGTCGAAATTGTCGTGGATGAACTCGCGACTAAACCTTTGTTGCATATTATTGCTCAGGTTTGTATTGGTTTTCGTTTGTTCTACACTGTTCAGCCTTGTGCCGCTGGGGAACAGCACGTTAGCCACGCCTCCAAGGATTGCAACAAAATTGAGCCCGTGCTGCAACTGATTGATGTTCAGAGCTTCTTCAGCCGCATTTCCGGTAATTGAAGATGACTCATCGGGTGTAAAATTATATCCGAACTCAAGGTTTTTATAGCTCAAGTCCCAATCCTTAGTTATATAGTACGTAGGAATTTTCGCAACATCGGCACGAACATTCCCAGAAAGATCATAGGGTCTTATAATAACTTCCTCCAACTGGGTAATGGCCGGATTGACAAAAATATTCAGCTTTTTTCGTTCCACAACTCCTTTGTCCATCACCACCGTAAAACTTTGGTATTGTAAGGCAAAGATTTGGAGTCTGTCGTTTTCCGCCACTTCAATTGAAAAGGAGCCTTCATCGTTGGTCACAGTTCCTTTTTGTGCGGAAACATTATATATTGAGATCCCTTCAGCATCCTCCCCTTTCGGAACATGGACTTTTCCTTCCACCCAAACCCGTTCGATTTCCTGAGCTATCAAAATAGGGGAAATGAAAAGAAACAAAATAAAAACCACCTTCTTTACCATAACATAAATATACGTGTTTATTTTCAAATCGAACAAGCAAAAAAAGAGATAATATCTGGGACATTGATACCTTTGTTATTGGCCAATTTGGAACAACCCCCTATTTGCATTATATTGAAAGTCACATTCCCAACCCATGAAAGAATCCCAGTTTACGCCGAAATTCTTTTCCCTTTTACGGAAAGGGATCAGTAAGGAGCAGTTTCAAAAAGATTTAATTGCCGGAACAATAGTGGGCATTGTTGCCCTTCCTCTGGCAATAGCATTTGCCATTGCATCGGGCGTTTCACCGGACAAAGGTCTGATTACCGCGATAATCGCGGGACTGATTATTTCGGTTCTGGGCGGAAGCCGGGTACAAATTGGAGGTCCCACGGGAGCTTTTATTGTTATTGTGTATGCCATTGTCCAGGAATTTGGTGTGGATGGACTTATCATCGCCACCTTTATGGCGGGCATTATCCTGATTATAATGGGATTGGCACGTTTGGGAAATCTATTGAAATTTATTCCTCATCCGCTAATTGTTGGATTTACAAGTGGAATAGCTGTGATAATATTTTCATCCCAAATCAAAGATTTTTTCGGGCTTAACATTGAAACTGTTCCTGCCGATTTTCTTGAGAAATGGAAAGTTTATGCCCTAAATTTTGAAAGCATCAATTGGGCTGCTGTCGGGATTGCAATGGGCACGATCATTCTGGCCCTAACTTTCGGAAAGGTGAGCAAGAAAATTCCCGGTTCCATTATAGCGATTGTGGTCAGCACTTTAATGGTCTATTTTTTCAATATTCCGGTGAGTACCATTGAGACTTCTTTTGGCGACATCCCCAGCAAGATTTCCATGCCTGCTTTCCCCGATATGAATTTTGCCACTATCCAAAAACTCATCCAACCGGCTTTCGCCATTGCCCTACTTGGAGGAATAGAGTCCTTGCTTTCAGCGGTGGTGAGCGATGGAATGATCGGAGGACGCCACCGCTCTAATGCAGAACTTGTTGGACAGGGAATTGCCAATTGTGCCTCTTCCATGTTCGGCGGAATTCCCGCCACGGGAGCAATTGCACGGACCGCGACCAATGTAAAAAATGGTGGAAGAACGCCAATTGCCGGTATAACCCACGCTATTGTCCTGCTCGTTATTATGCTGGCGCTCGCTCCCTTCGCTAAATTGATCCCAATGGCTTGTCTCGCGGGAATATTGATCGTAGTGGCATACCACATGAGCGAATGGCGTCAATTTAGATCGCTCTTAAAAGGGAACAAGGCGGACATTCTCATACTTTTGACTACCTTTTTGCTTACCGTGCTGTTCGATCTGGTAATTGCCATTCAAATAGGAATCGTAATTTCGAGTTTTGTATTGATGAAGCGGATGAGCGATGCCACTACGGTCCAACCTGCCGGTGATCTGTTCAACAACCAGTACCTTTCCGAAGAGATATTCGAGGATGAAATTACTGAATTGCCCGAAGGCGTGGCCATGTACGAAATCCACGGCCCCTTGTTTTTTGGTGCTACCCAAACTTTTCAGGACACCTTGATGCGCCTTCCAGGACGCCCAAAAGTTTTAATATTGCGAATGCGCCACGTTCCTTTTATTGATGCAACGGGAATTTACAGATTATTCGAAATTATAAAGAAATTCGCTAACCAAAATACCCATATTGTTTTATCGGGCGTAAACGATAAGGTACTATCTGATATGGAAAAAGCCGGGATCTACAGCCTTCTCCACAAGGAAAACATAACTTCAAGTATTGAGTTGGCGGCAGAAAGGGCCAACGATATTATAAATAATTGATACTCCCTTTTTACAAAAAAACAAACATCGCGACTGTTATTCTTCATCTGTTCGTGTGGCATCTGAGTTGTAGACAGGATAACTATTGTCATCGGGAAGGACGGGAAGCGTGTCAAGTTCTTCTTGTTTTTTTCTTTGGAATAACTTGCGCATCAGTTCATTGAAAGTATTGAAATCAACTGAATATGAGATTCCCCCACCCTGTTCAAAAATTTGGTCCTCCCCTATAAACTGAAGGTCTGCCTGTCGATTAAAAAACTTCATTCTCAAACTTCCGTCTTCATTCATAAGCCACTGCACTTCAATATCGCCCGCTACTGCAGTTTCAGTAGCCCCACCAACGGGAACTCCCACTTTGCCATTTATCAGAATTCGTTCATTGATTTGGGTGCTCAAGGTAATACCAAAACGATCCGCCGTTTCCTGATCTGGCAAATTGTTTCCAACAGAATAATCTAATCCAACTCTAAATTTTCCATCCTGGTCGGCAAAAAGGCTGTTGACAATGCCCGAAACCCTATCGGCTACAGTTCCGGCAAATGCGTTGGTTCCAGAGTAATTGTCGTTCACAAATGAATTGGAGGCCAATAAAAACAAAGCTTGGTTCTGTCTTTGCTCCTCGGTTTGCAATTTAAATTGTAGCTCACTTTTTAAGGTAGAGCTCACTCTTGGAAACTCAATTTTAAAATTCAGTTCTGGCTGTTCCAGCTGTCCATTCAAATCCACATAGACCTCTACTGGAATTTTTCGGTTTATGGCCGGATTGTCCAATAAAACCGAAGGATTTGCCTCCGTGTGATATAGTGCACTAATTTCGAGGTTTGCTTTTTCAGGGGCACCATCCCACACGATATTTCCACCGGGAACAACTTCAATATTCCTCTGGATAATTCCGCCATAGCGAAAATCGAAATTGCCGTCAAACACGACAAAATCTCCATACATCAAAAACTTGCCTGCCGTATCGATCCGTAACAACAAGGTTCCGCTCCCCCTACCTTTTAAGGTGGAATTGTTGGTTTGATCCACAACTACTTCAACCTCAGCGTTATTATTGATATTCAAATCGAATTCGAGAGTCATTTTCTTTAATTCGGAAGCTATTACTGTTTCTCCCTCAACCCGTGCGCGCTTTTCTTCAACGGAAAGAAAATGTACAAATGAATCATCGCTAATGGTTTCCATTTCGCTTATAGGAACTTTGAATGCAGTGCCGCGTTCGGTGGTAGCATCGGCCTTTATGACCAACTCATCAACAGGACCTTGCAGGGTTACCAATCCGCTGATAAAAGCAGTGCCATAATATAGGGCATCTTCATCTTGCGGCGTGTCCAACACTAACAAACGATTGTCTGCATCAATTCGCAGATCCAGTTCCCAATTGGCAAAATCCTGATGTGTGGCATTTCCGGACAAGATACCGGTAGATCCATATTTTGTATCTGTAATTCGAGTGGTGCCCAACTCTAATTTGTTCTTTGTGACCACCACCGGGGTGTTGTTTTCAATATCAAAATCGGTGTTGAGATAGGGAACTTTCAGTCCACTGTTTTCTAAAGTAAACCTGCCTTGCACATTGGGCGATTTATAATTGCCAGACACTCGGGCGCTGCCGGTAATAAATCCTCGGATATCCGTTATAACGTCACCTCCAAATGGACTGAATGCCTGAAGATTAAACCGGTTTAAATTCACATCCAAATGAATCTGTGGGTTTGCAGGAGCCACGTCTATACTCCCAATTGCATTGATGGATTTTACATTTTCATTAATGAGCGAAGCGTTTATGTCGTATTTCGTTAAATCTTCATTTCCATCCACTTTCACACCCAAATCCCCAAAAGGTATTTCATTGATTATCACATCATCAATTTCTACTGCCGATATGGGATAATAAGCTCCATCTTTTTGAAGAAAATCCAATTTTCCGTTCATACGGCCTTGCAAGCGAAGACTGTCAAAATCAGGGGTTATGTTTCCAATATTCACATTCCGAAACCTAAGTTTCAAATCTTTATAAGTGGAGTCCCTCATTGTTCCAGCCATTTGAATGAGCTCGTTCTCATGACTAAGGACCAGAGAGTCGATCCGAATTTCCTTAAAGTTGTCGTCAAACACAACTTTGTTCAAACGGTTGTTGTTTTCGTTCAAATACCACACATTTTCTTTATAGGTAATATCGGATTTTTTTACTCCGATGACCGATTTTCCCATTTGATTTATTGTGTGGTAAAGTGATAGGTTGAAAAGATCCGCTTCCTTTTCGCCACCTTTGAACTCTGCACGAACGTACATGGTATCGTTAAGCGTTTTGTTTATCACGTTCAGCTCGTTGATTTCATAGAATCCCAAGTTCACTCTATCGGCAACAATATATGTGTTGAAAAGTGGATTGTCGTTGTCCATTTGGACGTTTACTTTCCCAATATAGTTATTGAACAATATAATTTCCGGGGAGCGAAAATCGAGTTCAAACTTTGATTTATCTGAAAAAACCGAACCTTTTACCTGTGTATTCTCTCCAAATTTTAATTGTGGAATAAATACCTCTACAATTTTGTTATAGATCTGAAATTCATAATTGATATACTGATCGGTCGTCACCTCCCGCGGAATGTAGTTTGCATAAATGCTCGCAACTCCATTTTGGAATAAATTTGGGATATCCTCAATCAAAAATTCCCCAGCAATTTTTCCTGTAATAATATCGGGAGAATTAATTTCTATGGTCCGGACATTTCCTTCAAAAGTGGAAGTGATGTTGAAATCATCAAAATAAAAATAATCGCGTTCGTTCTGGTAAAAAGTTTGGCTAAAATTGATCGTTCCCTCAACATCATCAATGGTGGTGCCTTCCATTTCCACGACCACGTTTCCGGTGAAAACGGAAATGCTATCGCGCCCAACCAAATTCAATTGGTTCAACTCAGCGAATTCAACATCCATTTTAAAATCCAATTTATTGTTTTCAGTGGAGGCATCTATTATTCCGGTAAATTCCATTTTAAGATTTGGGTCGTCAATGCTCAGCGCTCCGTCAAAAAGTGGATTTTTTAAATTGCCCAACACCTTTATCTTCTGATACTTATAACCTTCAAACTCAAAGGAAGCAATATTTCCCGAAATTTCTGTATTGACATTGTCCTGTGTAAAACCCTGCCCGTCAAAGTTTAAATTGCCCGAAACATTTCCAAATGAAGTTGTTTTGGAAATTCTCCCAAGATTGAAACTTTTTAAAACAACGTTACCTCTGTAAAAGGCATTGTTGATGTCGTTTATATTTCCTATTACCAGATTTGTTTCCGCTCTTCCAATTTGGCTCGTCAAAAAGCTTTTTGTGTTTACTTCATCATCTACAATGGAGGTAGTCCCGTTAAACTGGAACTTTCCCAACTGCTTTAGTTCCGATGGAAGAACATCTCCCAGAAGTTTGGGTAATACACGCCGCATATCGAAGTAATTGGTACTGATTTCATGCTTGAGTGCATTTATTACCATTCCGTTTTCATTATTCAGAATATTTTGAAAAACGAAATGGCCCTGAATTTCGGTTTCACTCGTGGCCAATTTTAAATTTTCTGCGGAAAAATTGTTCAAGGTCCCTTTTATCTCAGTATCCAAAATAATCAATTGATCTGGACCAAATTCGTTATAAAAAATATTGAGGTCGTTTGTAGCAATTTCTGATTTCTTGAGATTGGCGCTGATCATCACATTGTTTACAAAATCTGACATTCCGTGTTCTGAGAAATCCATATCCACATCGCCATAGATTCTCGATTCCTGGGTTTCAATTTCCATATCCGCCAAAGTGATATTTGTTTCGGAATAGTGAAAATCGCCTTTTAATTTTTCGATGGTTATTCCAAAGTTCATCATAAACGAAAGCGCTTGGATATCGGCCATAATATTTGGACCGTCTATTTCGAAATCGTTGGCATGGAGATCCACATTGCGGAACACAACAATTTCAGGATTCTCTAAGTTTTCATTACTTATTTTTATGGTTGTGTTTTGCGCTTTTATATCATTGCTAAACAGCCAAAACGGAGAAGTGGACTCCTTTCCAGTATCAAATTTTTTCGCAAAAATCGAAAGATTATCATTCTCTTCGCCTTTATACGTTTTTACATAAAGTTTGGCATCATTCATTTCAACGTCACCTAAGCCAAGCTTCCCATTGATTATATTTTGAAGACTTATAATACTGGTCTGCAACTCATTACTATATATTAAAGTGTCTTGATGGTGGTCTGCAATATAAGCGTCACGGATGTCCACTTGCCCTTTCCAATTTATACCAAGGCGGCCAATATGAATATCGGTTCCGAAAGATTCATTTAGACTGTCGGCGACCTTTTGGGCTGCCCAGGTCTGTACTGAAGGAATGGAGAAAACAATAATCAAAAGCATAAACAGCACAACAATGACCGCTATGATTCGAACTATTATTTTACGAAGTTTTTTGATACGCTTTTATTGTTTTAATTTTACCGACTTACATTAGTTATCAATCCTTGGACCAAAAAAACTGTTATATACTCGGCATAGAATCCTCTTGTGATGATACAGCGGCTGCCGTGATCAACAACGGCAGAATACTGAGCAATGTTGTTGCCACCCAGGAAATTCATGAGCGCTATGGCGGGGTTGTTCCGGAGCTTGCGTCCAGAGCGCACCAACAAAACATAGTTCCTGTTGTACACCAAGCTTTACAACAAGCAAATATCGACAAAAATCAGTTATCCGCCATCGCTTTCACCCGAGGACCAGGCTTACTGGGCTCGCTACTTGTAGGCACCTCATTTTCAAAATCATTAGCGTTGGGCTTGGGTATTCCGTTGATCGATGTGGACCATCTACAAGCGCATATTTTAGCCCATTTTATTAAGACTGAAAACAAGACACCTCCGAATTTCCCTTTCTTGGCATTGACAATTAGTGGCGGACACACACAAATAGTGAAAGTCTCCCATTATTTTGAAATGGAAATAATTGGCCAAACCATTGACGATGCGGTTGGAGAAGCTTTTGACAAAAGTGCCAAGATTCTCGGTCTGCCCTATCCGGGTGGACCCCTCATTGATCAATATGCTCAAAATGGAAACCAGAAAGCTTTTAAATTTCCAAAACCAAAAGTGGGCCCTTTGGATTTTAGTTTTAGTGGGCTCAAAACTTCGGTTCTTTATTTTGTTCAAAAACATTCAGAGAAAAACCCCGATTTCATTTTAGAAAATTTAGAGGATATATGTGCGAGCATCCAATTTACCATTGTTGATTATTTGATGGACAAATTGAAAAATGCGGTCAAAATAACGGGGATCAATGAAATAGCCATTGGCGGGGGTGTTTCGGCCAACAGTGGAATCCGAAAGGCTCTACAGGAAGCTGAAACAAAGTTTGGCTGGAAAACCCATATTCCGAAATTTGAGTTTTGCACGGACAATGCCGCAATGATTGCAATTGTTGGCGAACTGAAATACAAAGAAGGCATCTTTGCCGGAAGCAATGTTAAGGCCTCGGCACGCATGAAATTTTGATGCGATCGCGAAGCTCAATTTTTACACTGTCGGCACATTTTTAAAGGAGAAATTCTTTCAAAAAATATAAATAATGCAACTTTTCTATAACCCAGATATTCCGGAAGACACCAAATATGTAACCTTCACCAAGGAGGAAAGTCGGCATATCGTCAAGGTTTTACGAATGAAAGAAGGTGCTATTTTTAGAATCACAGACGGAAATGGTGCTTTTTATGTAGCAAAAATTACCGGAGAAAATCCAAAAGGATGCAAGGCAGAAATCCTTACCAAAGAAATTCAACAGCCTTTGCCCTATCAGCTCCATTTGGCCGTGGCCCCCACAAAATTAAATGACCGTTACGAATGGTTTTTGGAGAAGGCAACTGAAATAGGCATTGCGGAAATCACTCCCATACTCTGTGATCGCAGTGAACGAAAAACCATCAAGGCAGAGCGGTATGAAAAAATCCTTCAAAGCGCGATGAAACAATCGTTGCAGCCATACCTTCCCGTTTTAAACCCGGTAGTTCCTTTTTCAGATTTTCTAGATTCCAAGAACACGGGAAATTCAAGTAGATTTATTGCCCACTGTGATGAAACCGATAAAAATTCATTGAAACAGCTGCTGCGTCCAAATGAAAATGTCGTTATCCTCATTGGCCCCGAAGGCGATTTTTCCCCATCGGAAATTGAACTTGCAATAAAATCCGGATATCGCCCCGTGTCGATGGGCGAAAGCCGACTGCGCACTGAAACGGCGGCAATTGTTGCTTGCCATAGCGTTGCCTTTGTAAACCAAAACTAATGGAACTTCAATCTTTTTGGATTTGGGAATAGCAGAAAACTCCTTCTGAATCCGTACTTTTGAAAAATATGCGAACACCAATTCTATCAGTTTTTCTATTTGTTTTTTTGGGAAGCATTTCAGCCCAGGAAATCGCGCTGCTACAATATGGCGGTGGCGGCGATTGGTATTCCAATCCAACGGCGCTTCCCAATTTGATAAAATTCTGCAATCAACACATCGGCACAGCAATATCGGAGAAACCGGAAACAGTAACGCCCGCAAGCACTGATATTTTTGATTACCCGTTTATACACATGACAGGTCATGGGAATGTATATTTTTCTCCAGAAGAAGCTGAAAACCTGCGAAAATATTTAATGAGCGGCGGATTTTTGCATATTGACGACAACTACGGCATGGATCAGTACATCCGCAAGGAACTTCCAAAGATATTCCCAAACCATGAATTAAAGGAACTATCTTCCAATCATCCCATTTTCAGTTATTTCTATAAATTCCCCCAAGGCTTGCCAAAAATCCATGAACACGACGGCCTGCCACCAAGCGCATTCGGAATTAGTGTTGATGGCAGATTGGTTTTGCTATACACTTCTGAATCCGATATTGGAGATGGTTGGGAGAACCCTGAAATCCACAATAATCCAGAAGATGTTCGATTGAAAGCCTTGCAAATGGGCGCCAACATGATAAAATACGTGTTTGAGAATTAAGCATTACTAACAAATAAAACATCAGATTTATTTTTTTATAGTTTTATTTTTTTTGTTAGTTTCCGACTTAAAAGACATTTATTATGGAAATATAAAAATATTCCCTGCACTAAATACTTTGCTTCTTTTAGTTGGTTGCGAAGATAAAACAAATTAGATGATCGAATCCCAGTAATTTGCCTTTAAGGATTCAAATAAACTGTTGAGCCAAATGGACGACAACGAAGATTATAAAATAATGGACGGAGAGTTTTTAATCTTTACTTTTCTCGTTACAGCTTTTTGGCCCACAATTCCTCTTAACAAAACTTTGATTTTACATAGCATGCAAAATAGTATATTTACCAAGTGAAAACCCCTGCACAAGCAATTGCGATAGGCATTCTAAAAGCCTTGGCCGTCGTGGCCGGAATTGTTCTTTTACTTTGGTTTCTCTATAAGATCCAATTGCTCTTTCTGTTTATTGGCTTGGCTATTGTTGTTTCATTGATCGGCCGCCCTTTTGTCCAAGTTCTAAAACGACGTTTGAAATTCAATGACGTCCTTGCTTCCCTTTCCACACTCTTGCTCATTATCGGGGCCTTTAGTGTGTTGGCGAGTATCTTTCTTCCAGTGATCATTGAACAGAGCAGACATATTTCCAAAATTGATTTCGAATTGGTAAAACAGGATTTGAACGAATTGAACATTCAGGCCAGTGATTATTTGGGTGTCGATCATTTTGAATTGGTGGAGGCGATCAAAAACACTTCCTATGTCCAAAATTTTAGATTAGAACTCGTTTCCAGTTTTATAATGCTTTTTTTTGGGAATATCGGTATTGCTGTTGTTGGACTTTTTTCAGTACTCTTCATTGCTTTTTTTCTCCTAAAGGACCAAAGCCTGATTGCACGCTGCGTTTTGATGTTCGCCAAAAAAGGCGATGAAGAAAGGTTTAAACGGATCCTGATAAAAATCAATGAACTGCTTTCCAGATATTTTATAGGACTTTTGTTGCAAATTGCCATTCTGGTTCTTTTCTATTCTGTTATCCTATTATATTTGGATATCAACGATGCAATTGCAGTGGCGATTCTATGTGCCTTCCTAAATATCATTCCATATTTGGGTCCAATTATAGGATGGGTCTTGATGTTGCTAATCATAATTTCCAACAATCTAGGCGCCGACTTTTCCTCTGAGCTGTTACCTTTGCTGTTGATTGCTTCCGGTGGTTATGCTCTTGCCCAGCTTTTCGACAATATTATTACCCAACCGGTCATTTTTGGTCGAAGTGTACGGTCCCATCCCCTTGAAATATTTATGGTAATAATGATTGGCGGCTACGTTTTTGGCATACTTGGGCTAATTTTGGCAGTCCCTACCTATACCAGCGTAAAAGTTGTTGCGAAAGAGTTTCTGTCAGAACATAAAGTCGTAAAACACCTTACACGTGACCTATAAAGCATCGTTTAACGAAGCAATTTTAAATAAGGAAATCCAAGAGTTTATCGTGAATTTTGAAGGCGAACTTTCCAAACTCGCCTTTGAGGGAAGTCCTTTTGAAGCTGTTTCCGTTCAAGAACTTATCCAACAGATCGAGAGTCGCCGCAGAATTGAGAAAAAGCTGCCCACCTGGTATGGCACCCAAAACATAATCTACCCGCCAAGATTGAATCTAGAACAAACTTCTTCTGAAATAACCGCAAAATACAAAGCGAGTTTAATATCAGGAAAAAACATTGCCGACATTACAGGAGGTTTTGGAGTGGACACTTATTTTTTTGCCCAGAAATTCGAAGAAGCACACCATTTTGAAATCAATAAGGAGCTTTCCGAAATAGCACGACATAATTTCTGTGTACTAAGAAGCCAGAACATCACATGTTCCGGTATAAATGGTATGGACGCTATTCAAGACCAAAAGTTTGGTGTTATTTATGCCGATCCATCCCGAAGGCACGGCACCAAGGGAAAAGTGTTTTTTTTGAATGACTGCCTTCCAAACATTCCACAGCACATTGATGAAATTCTGAGAAATTGCAACTCTTTCCTATTGAAAACATCGCCCATGTTGGATATTTCTGTCGGGCTTGGAGAACTTGGAAAAGTTTCGGAAATACATATTGTCGCCGTAGAAAATGAGGTAAAGGAACTATTGTGGCTGTTCAACGAATATTCGGAAATTCCAACAATACGGACAATAAATATTTCCAAATCTGGAAATGAGACATTCGATTTTGAATGGAACACAAAAGCAACCTCAGCATCCTTCAGTTTGCCCAAGAAATATCTATACGAACCCAATGCGGCCCTTTTAAAAAGCGGCGCATTCAACTTGATCTCAGAGAAACTGAAAGTAGACAAGTTGCATAAAAACACCCATCTTTACACAAGTGATGTTTTATCCGATTTTCCAGGAAGGCGCTTTTTGATCGAGAAAAGGGTTCCTTATTCAAAATCAGAAATGCGGGCACAAAAGATAAAGAAAGCAAATATCGCCACACGAAATTTCCCTGAATCCGTGGATACCCTTCGTAAAAAATGGAAATTAAGGGACGGGGGGAAGGTCTATTTATTTTTCATAACCAATTGCGAAGACAAAAAAGAAATGTTGGTGTGTTCTAAAGAGGAATAATCAATGTTTTGCTATCATCCTGTTTCTACAAAACAAAAAAACACTCACATTTTTATGTAAGTGCCTTATTTTCAAGTGATCGCGCCAGGATTCGAACCTGGGACCGTCTGCTTAGAAGGCAGA
>CAZMDY010000013.1:0-4690 GCA_964565295.1 uncultured Aequorivita sp.
TTCCAATGGACGGAAAGTTTTCGATAGACGTTTCCACAATTTCACAAGGGGTTTATATCTTACAAATTTCTACAAATGGCCAAATGCTGAACAAACATTTTATAAAGCGGTAGCGACCAGAACCTGCCATGGATTAAAATGGGATCGGTGAGATAGTCAAATTCTTCATTGAAGTTTCCTGCTGCTTCCTCTGTATACGGCCTATCAAATACCCCGCCCGCAACGCCCTGTTTGTAGGGGCTGCCGAAGGGGTGAAATTCCTTGTACAACAAATCATGATTTGTTGTACAAGGAATCATGATTTGTTGTACAAGGAATATGTGCTCCTTGTGCAAGGAATTCTTGGTTTTTGCACAAATGGAAATACAGAAGTTTTAAAAGCGCAATGATTAAGGGAATTCATTTGTCCTATTTTTAGCTTCTCCAAAACATGACAGGTCAAAGTGCGACATCAGATTTGACAGGTTTAAGAAGACTGTCAGGCCTAATTAGCGAACTAACAAATTTGTTGTCATATCTTCGCTTGCACGTAGGTAGAAAGATGTAGTGCCTAAAAAAAACAAAGGGAACAAGTTTTTGAACTTGATCCCTTTGCAAATCATATTTCTTCTGCTGGCATTATCCGTTTCGAAGTATTGCGGGTATATTCTCAGCTGTTAGAACTTAAGCACCCCGATATGATTGAATTGTAAAAGTACAGCATTTCTAACAAAAACCAACTACAACAAATAAAGTTTAACATTTATTTACCAAATTCCATAATGCGCAAATGAGATTTTGAAAGAAATCTTCGTTCTAAAGCCTTTGTCAATACCATGCGGATTATAGATAAAATTACGTGCTCCAAAATAATTATCTTTGTTAAAAACCAAAAAATGAAGATCGCCAGTTTAAAGGAAATTAAAACCGAGCTCAGCCACTATTCCAATCACGAATTAATGGAATTATGTCTATTACTGGCAAAATCGCGAAAGGAGAACAAGGAACACCTCACCTATTTACTGTTTGGATCTGAGGATGAAGAAGCCTATATCCAAAGTCTCAAATCTAAAATGGACGTAGAGTTTATTTTCATTAACACCGATTCTTTTTATTATGTAAAAAAAAGTCTGCGCAAAATTTTAAGGGAATTGAAAAAATTTATTCGCTATTCCAAAAACAAAGAGACTGAAGTTGTTCTTTTGATCTATTTTTGCCATCAAATGAAAAACCTTGAACCTTCCCTTTTTCAAAGACCGGTCTTATCAAATCTTTTCAACCGTCAGTTGACTTATATAGAAAAGAAAGTTGGAGCACTTCATGAAGACCTTCAATATGATTATAATCTGGAGCTTCAAACATTGAAAGGGGATCAGGAAGAATAGTACCGAACAGTATAGTAAAATGAACGAAAAGACAACAATTTTCCATAATCCGAGATGCAGCAAATCCCGGGAAGCTTTGAAACTTCTCGAGGAAAACGGTGAAACAATTGAAATTGTAAAATATCTCGAAACGCCCCCATCCCGGAAGAAACTGCTTGAACTCATCACCTTGCTCCATATCGATCCCATTGAACTGGTTCGCACTCAAGAAAATGATTGGAAAACGCATTTCAAGGACAAAGAACTCACAGACAATGAAATCATTGATGCGATGATGGAATTCCCAAAGCTAATTGAGCGTCCAGTAGTAATTAAAGGTAATCGTGCCGTAATTGGAAGACCACCAATGAAAGTACTCGACATTTTATAGCGTTAGTATTATCAAAGTTTTCGATTTATTTCACCCCATATTCTTTTAACAGAAATTTGGCACACGCTCTCTTAAACCAAAGGTAGTTTCGTAAGTCCAAAAAATTAAACCCTTTCAATGAGAATTATTTTTTCCTTTCTTTTGCTTTTGGCCACTGTTGCAGTATCTGCACAACAATCAGAAAAAAAACAAATCACCATAAAAGGTAAGATCCTTGAGGAAGGCACCGACTTTCCGTTGGAATATGCCACGGTTTCCTTTACCGATGCAAACGGCACCATTGTTACGGGAGGAATTACCGATCTGGACGGAATGTATGAGATACAAGTTCCGGTTGGCGTTTATACGATTAAGTATGAGTTCATTTCATATAAAACAAAAACACTGGCAAACCGGAATCTGACCCAGAACACCACGCTTCCAACTGTTTCCCTGGCCCTCGATTCGGCAAGTCTGGACGAGGTGGTCATTCGCGCAGAAACTACAGAAGTCCAGGTTCGATTGGACAAAAAAATATACAATATTGGCAAGGACCTTACAGCTGGCGGAGCTACTGTAAGCGATGCGTTGAGCAACGTACCTTCTGTTACCGTAGATGTGGACGGGGCTATATCGCTACGGGGGAATGAAAACGTAAAAATCCTGATCAACGGAAGACCTTCTGCCATTGCTGGATTTGGCTCGACCGATGCACTTCGCCAATTGCCCGCAGAAGCCATTGAACGGGTTGAGGTAATTACTTCCCCATCTGCTCGTTACGATGCTGAAGGAACTGCTGGGATTCTGAATATTATCCTAAAAAAAGAAAAAACTTTGGGGCTCAATGGTTCCATCAGCACAAGTATTGGCGTCCCTCTGAACAGCAGCGCATCGGGAAATATAAATGTGCGCACAGAAAAATTTAATATTTTCAATACCACTGGAGTTTATTACAGAAATTCGCCAGGATCGGCTTACTTTGACAACCACTATTTTCCTCGGACCTACGTGGATGATTCTGGAGAAACCATTACTACAGACCCACCTTTTCAGCAGATAATCGAGGATAGAGACTACACCCGCGAGCGCATTGGCTTCAACACCAATTTGGGAATGGAATATTTCTTGACCGATAAGTCTTCCTTGACCGGTAGTGTATTCTATCGTTCTGGAGACCATACAGACAATACTGACAATAGCACCAGAAGTTATCGCGACAATGAACTCGTTGAACAGAATTTGCGAAGAGAAGTGGAAGAAAGGGACAATTCCACCATACAATTTGCGCTTAATTATGAAAATAATTTCAACGACAACGGCCATAAACTTACTGCCGATTTTCAATGGGAAAGCAGTAATGACAAGGATTTTTCAACTATCAATGATGAAAGACTTTTTCCAAACCTGACTACCTTACCTGCAGAGCTCATTACATCGGAGGACAAAGAAAAAGAGTATTTAGCACAAGTGGATTACGTCCTTCCGATAGGCGAAAATGCTCAATTTGAAGCGGGATATCGTGGGGATTTTGAAAAAAACACAACCGACTACCTCTTGGAACAAGAAATAGGAACGTCAGGTAATTTTGTTCGAAATGATAGCCTTTCAAACATTTTCACCTACGAGGAAAATGTAAATGCAGTCTATTCTCAATACGGAAATAAATTTGGGAGTTTCTCATTTCTATTGGGGCTGCGTCTGGAAAACACAGCCATGAAAGGCAAATTGGATGCAGAAAATGTAGCCGGAGACACCCCGCTGGAGATTGATTTTGACAAAAACTATACTGGGCTTTTCCCAACTGTGAATCTGACTTATGAGCTCAAGGAGAATGAAAATATCACCTTGGGATACAACCGGAGGATCAATCGACCTAGACAATGGTTCTTGAACCCTTTCCCTTCCCGCTCTAGTGAAACCAACGTTTTTCAAGGAAATCCCAACTTAGATCCCGCGTATGCAAGTGCTTTCGATTTGGGCTATTTAAAACGGTGGAGAAAATTAACGTTGACTTCCTCTATATATTACCAACACGAAACGGATGCTTTTGAACGTATTCAAGAAGAAACTGGGGAACAGACCCAAAATGGTGTAAGCATTATCCGGTCAATTCCCATAAACCTTTCAACCAATGAGCGATACGGATTTGAACTCGGAATTCTTTACAATCCGGTAGCTTGGTTGTCGTTAAACGGGAGTTTTAATTACTTCCAGTTCAGGACCAAAGGATTTTATAACGAGGTGGATTATGGGGCAGAAAACACCAGTTATTTTGGCAGGTTCAGCTCCAAGGTAAAATTACCAGGTAAAATTGAATGGCAAACCAACGGATTTTACCGTGGACCAAGAAATAATGCCCAGACCAAAACAGATCCAATGATTTCTGTGGATATGGCGTTGAGCAAGGACATCATCAATGATAATGGAACCTTGACCCTTAACGTAAGTGATTTATTGAACACTCGCAAAAGAAGCAGTTTTACCACCACCAATACTTTTACAAGTGATAGTGAGTTCCAATGGCGCACAAGAACCGTAAACCTTTCTTTTACCTATCGGTTCAACCAATCAAAACGTCAGGGACAACGTTCCCAACGTGGGGCAATGGAAGATGAAGGAGGATTTGAGGGGTAAACTCATTTTCTCATCTGCAACTAATTTTAGTTTTCAGTGAGATAGGATCCTTTCTATAATTAGGCTTCTATACCTTTTTCATCTTTTTTGCTTTTTTGGCTTATTATCTTGCAGCGTATTGAAAGTTTCAATAGCTCCAAAATTTCACTGGTCTTTTTGGAAACCATAACAATTTTGAAAAAAAAGACAATTATTAAAAAATATACCCTCTACCGGGTATATTATTTACTCTTCAGCCTCTATACATTTGTAAAGAACAAAAAATACAGAGGGGTGGTTTTGTTCAATAAAAGGGCGCTGAGTGTTAACAGCCGCCCTTTTTTTTGGTACAAAATGTAAATAA
>CAZMDY010000013.1:4790-24502 GCA_964565295.1 uncultured Aequorivita sp.
AAAAGGGCGCTGAGTGTTAACAGCCGCCCTTTTTTTTGGTACAAAATGTAAATAAGGAAACTTTCAAACTTTTGAGGGCTTTTTTCACAGACACCATTACTGATCCGATCGAATATAATAAAACACTCGTTTCCCTAATCTCCGGTGTGGGGAGTTTGTTTTTTAAAAAGGGCTTTCTGCAATAACAGAAGGCCTTTTTTTATTTAAAAAATAACATAAAATACCCCCTACTGGGTAGTTTTTTACTTCATAACAGCTTATATATTAGCATATCTAAATATTTGTATTAAAGTTCATTTAGTAAAATCAAAATACTTGTTGAATTGGCCAAATATCAATCGCAAGGATGAAAGCAGATAGCAGTAGGAATTGGAATAACAAAAGATCCCTGGGGAGGGCCTAATGTTTATACAAAGCAAATGCTATCTGTTTTTCTATTTAAATTATCATTCAAATAATGATGATTTCACCTAAAAATACTCTTTAAAGGGTATTTTAAGCCTTAAACGGCTCGCTTAAATTTGAATATTCTTAATTTATATTTTACCAACTAAAACTCAAACTATGGACAAATCAAAAATTTTATTTACGGTAATGTCACTATTCTTGATGACATTTATTTCTTGTGAAAAAGAAGAATCAGATCCAGACCCGGTTGAGGTCAACGAAAGCTCCATCATTCCATCTACCACTTTGGGGCGTACCAACAACTATTTGGGATGTATCGAAATTTCGAGCCGCGTTACCAACATTAAAGTTTGGGACCATGGTGCAATCGACAATGACGTTGTATCTATCATAGCAAACGGCGAAGTGATTATTGATCAAAGAACATTAGATGGGCCAGACAATCCTATTAGTGTGGATTATGACTTCGGTTACAATGGATTTAATTATGTAACCCTTTATGCCCATAACTTAGGTGATATCCCACCCAATACTTGTACTATTTCCATAAATGGAAGAGAATATGTACTGGAGGCGAACCTCGATGCCAACGGATCGGTGGATGTAGTTGTGAATGGTTATGGAGTTGACTGCTCCTATTCAGGGGGTGGAAATGGTGGCGGAAACAACGGTGGAAATAACGGTGGAAATAACGGGGGCAACAATGGTGGAAATAACGCAACAGGTGATGTTATTTTTTGGGTCAACACAGATTTTGGCTGTGGCTTCATAACGGTAAATGTAGATGGCGTAGGCTCAAGTACAATTATAGCTTCTTATTCAAGTATACCTAGCTGTTCGGCTACGACAGCTGGCGGTAATTTTTATGATCTTGAGCCGGGAATTTACAGTTATACTGCCTATTGCCGTGATTATACTTGGAGCGATACTTTTACGATCACCGAAAATTCTTGTTTGCGCTATAAGCTTGCGATCCAATAAACAAGATCTTGCTCTTATTACAAAAGCTCTCCGTTAATTCGAAGAGTTTTTTTAATTTCCAAAAACTAGCAATTAATAACAACTAATATAATGCCTTTCTTATCTGGGAACATCAGCTAATTAAAACATTATCTTTAATCCTCCATAGTAATTCCGGGTTGGTGCGGGATTGAAAAATCGGTTGCCAAAAGCATTAATGTCATTTCCCAAACTATATGTTTCGTTGAATAAATTGTCAATTCCCACAAAAAACTGAACCTGTAGCAATCTATCTAAATTCCAATTCCAGGTTCCTTTAAGTTGTATTAAATGGAACTTCTCTGAAAACACGGTGTTGGCATCATTTAAGGGTATTTCAGATGTGAAATTATGCATAACATTCAATCCAAATTCCATTGGAAAAATAAACTGAAAAGAATTCGTCCAGACCCAATCCGGAACGGCGGTCACTTTGTTTTGGGAATAATCATTTTCATCAACTTGATACGTGCCGAAACGATAATGGTTGTATGAAACTGCTGAACGCATATTGAAAGATCGAAAAAATCGATTCGTTTGATATGGAAATAAAACAGCTAAAACAGAAGCTTCAATTCCATTCTGCTCAATTTCGCCTGCATTGACGTAAAATTCAGCTCCATTTTCTCTAAGCTGTCGAACAATTCCGTTTTTCATAACATAATTATAGAACCCCAAATCAACAATATACCTGCGGCTGGTTGACTCCCAACGTGCTCCAAATTCGTAATTGACTCCGGTTTCCGCTTCCAATTCAGTATTGATAATATTGTCGGACGAACGGACTTCCGCAATTGTGGGAGGGGAAAATCCTTTAGAAATAGAGGCACGAACAGCAAAACCATCTGCCAGAATATAGGAAGCTGCAAGTCTGGGCATCCAAATATCTCCAAAATCAATTTCTCCCTCCGGATCTGGAATTTCGGGATAACGGGAATGGTATTGAATTCTGGACCTGTTCAACCCAAGCGAACCTTCAATGGTCCAACGATCATACAATTTAACCATAGCCCGATAAAAAAAACTATATTGGGAATTGTTTAAATCGTCGAAGGCCTGGGGTGCTTTTGGCGTACCTCGATCGTTGTCAAAATTTTCGATACTGTTCCATCCGGATTGTCCTTCAAAGCCCAACTGCATTTGCCAACTACTGTGCTCATTGAAATTTGTTTTATATGAAAAATAAGTGCGGATCCCAATATTCTTTTCATTTCGAAATTCATAATTGGTAATAAATGGATTTTCCAAGTCGGTGTGCATACCAAAAATACTGGCACTGTGCGTCAGATTATTGCCAAGTTTCGCCTGATGTGCAATTCCGCCGAAAAATGTCTGGTTATATATTCCCGCCTTTTGTTCGCTTGCAGAAGGATTGGGGCCACTTGCCGGCCGTGCCATTCTTGGGTTTTCCAGCATTTGACTTTTGGTGAGTCCACCCGGTGTGCTATAGCCCAAATCAGAATACAACACCAAAAACCGTAATTCATTATTGTCGGAATATTGCCATTTATGTGCAGTTTGGAACGTTTTCTTTTCAAGTCCTGAGTTTTCCCGATACCCATCCGAATGTGTAAACGATTGATCGATGGAAAAGGAATAGGAATCGCTAACCTTGCGCTGTACCGAGAGCTGTTCTTGAAATAGACCGAAAGAACCTCCGCCGAACAAAAGAGAACCTTGATTTTTATTGACCTTAAATCCTTTTGGTTGAATTCGCACCACCCCACCGGAATTTGCACCGTACAATGAGCCATCCGGTCCTTTTAAAATGTGAATGGAAGCTATGGAAGCAGGATCCATCAAATTTATATAGGTATTCCCACCTGCATCGGTCAACGGGAATTCGTCGACATAGACTTTTACATTTCTAACGCCAAATGGGGAACGTATCAAACTGCCACGGATGGCCAGTCGATAACTACCGGGGGAACGTTCTTCCATCCGAACACCGGAAACGGTATTCATCGCTGGCAATAAAGTTGAACTCTGTTGAAATTCAATTTGGCGCGAAGTAATGGTTTGTGCAGCAGCCGTTAATCCCAAAATCGGCTGGTTGCTGAAATAAGCTATAATCTGCACGGGCTCAAGTTCTTTATCTACAGAAAGGGAATCGGCTACCTGTCCATTTATTACTGCGCAATTGAAAATCAATAGAGCAAAAAGCCTATGAAGTTGGATTATTTTCAAAGATTCTATGATTCCAAATGAAAATTATAAAGAGGATTATTTTTTATCAATTCGGTAAAGCCTGCCCTCATCGGTGACCGCGTACAATGCGCCATCTGTACCTTGGGAAATATCCCGGAATCGTTGACCTTCGTCATCCAGTAACCGCTCCTCTCCCACCACGCGATTGCCTTCCAAAACAATTCGGGCTATGTGGTGGCTGTTCAAACCTGTTATAAACAAACTGTTTTCCCATTCGGGAATGTTATTGCCACTATAAAAGGCCATACCGCTTGGGGAAAGCACCGGATCCCAATAGTAAACAGGTTGCTCCATTCCCTCCTTTTGTTGGATAACATCTCCAATGGTAGCACCACTATATTCGAGACCATAAGTAATAATGGGCCAGCCGTAGTTGGTGCCTGCTTTGATAAGGTTCAGTTCATCCCCGCCGAGTGGACCAAACTCGTTGCTCCAAAGTTGGCCGGTTTCAGGATGGAACGCCAAACCTTGTGGGTTTCTATGTCCATAGGAATAAATTTCAGGCCTCGCATCCGCATTCCCTTCAAACGGATTTCCCGCAACAGGATGTCCCTCTTTTGTGATCCGAATAATAGTGCCCAAAGTGGAGTTCAAATTTTGGGCCTGTTCACGAATTCCTTTATCGGAGCGCTCCCCTATGGAAACAAATAGATTTCCATTGTCATCAAAAATCACACGGCCGCCATAGTGCTTTGTTCCGTCATAGGTTGGTACCGAACGGTAGATGACCTGTGGATTTTGAATGGTTTTTTCATCTTCCGAAAATTTTCCTTTTGCAACGGCAGTATGGTTTCCATCATCCACTTTTTCAGTATAGGCCCAATAAATCATTCTGTTAGATGAGAAATCGGGATCCAATGTCAAGCCCAACAGGCCACCCTGGCCTCGATCATCCACTTCTGGAATTCCAGTTATTTGATCGCCTATTTCCCCATTTGATGGATCGACAATCCGCATATTCCCTTTATTTTCGGTAATCAGCAATCTGCCATCAGGAAGTGACTTGATTCCCCAAGGGGCGTCTAAGGATTCAGTAACAATTTCAAATTCGAACGGGGTGGTAGTTTTTACGCCTGATATTCGTGTTTGTCCTTCAAATGCAGGTTCAAAATCTGTATTGGCGCTTCGAGTTTCTACGGGAGGCAAGTTGCCGCTACTTAATGTATCCAACAATTGTGAACCATCAACAGCCGGAGAGGTATTAACGTTTTTACAAGAAAACATTGTAGCTACAATAAAAATGGAGATAAATAAAGCTTTCATATTTGTTCTTTTTCCTTTGTGCTGGTTATTTGCAGAAACTAACTTCTTACTTCTTTAAGAAAAAAAGACTTGTTTTTTATACAAAATCCTATACAAAGATTATATGCAATGCAAAATACATAGATAAATCTCAAGAGTGTATCTAAGAAAAATACTTTGACATTATTTTAATATCTGTTAACTTTTAATTTTGAAATCTTATTGCCTATTATAAGAATATATATTTTGACCATAAATTTCAACCATAAAAAAAGAGCCCAATCGGGCTCCTTGAATTATTAACCAATTGTTATTGATTAAGAATCTTTCTCTCTTTTTGCCGCTCTCCTTTCATCCCAGCTTTCCTTTAGCGCTCCACCGATCCAGTAAGGCAGAATCCCCATTAAAAAAATCATTAACCAGAATCCCATCGTAACTACGGTCATTATTGCTAAAAATCCTAAAAATTGATCGAAAGTGAACATAACTAAATTGTTTGATTAAGATCAACAAAGATAAATTAATTTTGCATAAATGGACAACAAAAACGTTCGATTTATCAACAAGAAATAAACAACTTGCCGGGTTGAACAGGTTTTTTGTTTTCGTTACCTTTGTTTTCGTTTTTGCGTGCATCCCATAAAGCACCTTAACAATCAGTCTATGTATTTAGTCTAAGTCAATAAAGAACAATTCAAAACATTAATATACAATGCAATATCGAATAGAAAAAGACACTATGGGCGAGGTAAAAGTACCGGCCGACAAACTCTGGGGGGCTCAAACGGAGCGATCTTTGGAAAATTTCAAAATTGGCCCACAAGCTTCGATGCCTTTGGAAATCATCTATGGATTTGCTTATCTGAAGAAAGCGGCTGCATATACCAATTATGAGCTCGGTGTACTTTCCGAAGAAAAAAGAGATTATATCGCCAAAGTTTGTGACGAAATCCTTGCCGGGAAACACGACGACCAATTTCCCTTGGTAATTTGGCAAACGGGAAGCGGCACACAAAGCAATATGAACGTCAATGAAGTAATTGCAAACCGTGCGCAGCAATTGGCAGGAAGAACAATTGGCGAAGGCGAAAAAGTCCTTCAGCCCAATGATGATGTCAATAAATCACAGTCATCCAACGACACTTTTCCTACGGGAATGCATATTGCCGCTTATAAGAAATTAATAGAAACTACCATTCCGGGTGTGGAGCAACTTCAAAATACTCTTTCCAAAAAGGCTTTGGATTTCAAGAAAGTGGTAAAAATTGGACGCACCCACTTTATGGATGCCACTCCCCTAACCCTCGGACAGGAGTTTAGCGGATACGCCGCACAATTGGATTATGGCATCAAGGCTTTAAAAAACACACTCCCCCATCTATCCGAGCTTGCCCTGGGCGGTACAGCGGTGGGCACCGGACTGAATACCCCAGAAGGTTATGACATAAAGGTTGCGGCCTACATTTCCGAATTTACAGGTCTTCCATTCGTTACCGCGGTCAATAAATTTGAGGCCTTGGCAGCGCATGATGCTTTTGTGGAATCGCACGGCGCTTTAAAGCAACTTGCTGTTTCTTTGAACAAAATAGCGAATGACATCCGGATGCTTGCGAGTGGACCAAGATCGGGAATTGGCGAGCTGAACATTCCTGCAAATGAGCCTGGATCGTCGATTATGCCGGGAAAAGTGAATCCAACACAATGCGAAGCCTTGACCATGGTATGTTCACAGGTAATTGGCAATGATATGGCCATTGCGGTTGGCGGAATGCAGGGCCAATTCGAACTAAACGTCTTTAAACCCGTAATGGCCGCAAATTTCCTGCAATCAGCGCAACTGTTGGGCGATGCTTGTGTTTCTTTTGATGTCAATTGTGCACAAGGAATCGAGCCCAATTACAAAATGATAGAAAAACAACTGAACAACAGTTTAATGCTGGTTACGGCTCTGAACACAAAAATTGGATATTACAAAGCTGCGGAAATTGCAAATACGGCCCACAAAAATGGCACGACCCTAAAAGAAGAAGCCGTCAACCTTGGATATGTTTCTGCCGAAGACTTTGACGATTGGGTCCGTCCAGAAAAGATGGTCTAACCATAATAATTTTATCCACACCTTATCACGGATTTAGAAAAGGCTTCCTCTTAATCCGTGATTTTTTTCATTATTCAAAACCTTAATTCTGTTTGAGTATCCAATTCCAGATAGGCTGCAGATAATTTATTTATAATATCACCAGCCATGACCGATTCAAATCCCAAATCCGAAGCGGCCAAATCGCCTGCGAGGCCGTGGAGGTAAACTCCGAAAATTGAAGAGTCCAACGCGGAATAACCTTGGGAAAGCAAACCGGTAATGACCCCAGTAAGCGCATCGCCACTGCCAGCTGTTGCCATTCCTGGATTTCCAGAAGTATTTATATAAACCTTATCCAGGAAAACCGTGGTGGTGTATGCACCTTTGATGATCACTACTGCTTCGTGTTTTTTTGAAAATGCCTTGACTTTCTCTAATTTCCTGTAATCATCATCCCAAGGACCAATCAGTCTTTTGAGTTCGCCCGGGTGCGGAGTGAGTATGGAGTTTTTCGGAATTAATACCTGCAAATCAGGATGTTCTGAGAAAATATTCAAGGCATCGGCATCGATTACAAGGGGACATTTTACGGTTTCCAACAATTCTTTGAAAGCTTTAACCGTTGCTTTATTTTTCCCCATTCCTATCCCAATACCAATTGCGGTAGGCTCAAAATCCATGTCAATTTTTGAAATGAATTTTGTTGCATTATCCGTGGCCACCATAGCTTCAGGAATTGTGGATTGAAGAATGTTGTATCCGCATTCAGGAACATGGGTCGTAACCATTCCAGCACCTATTTTGAATGCTGCTTTTGTGGAAAGCATGGCAGCCCCAATTTTTCCATAGCTCCCACCTACTATAAGTGTGTGGCCAAAAGTCCCTTTATGGTCAAATTTATTTCTTGGTAAATAAATGTCTTTAACGTATTCTAAATCTATTAATTTTGCCAGCTCCTGGGAGTTATCAATAAATTCTTGATCCAAGCCGATGTCCAACACCTTGAAATGAGGAACAAAATCTTTTGTGTCTGGTAAAAAAAATGCGAGTTTAGGAACTTGAAAGGTAAGTGTGATGTTAGCCTTAAAAATTGAAGTTCTATCTTTGATTGCTTGGTGTGCAAACAGACCGCTCGGAATGTCGATGGCTATTTTGAAGGCGTGGCCCTGGTTTAAATGTTGGATAAGATTTTTGATCCAACCCTCGGGAGAACGTGTAAGACCAATTCCAAAAATAGCGTCAATTATGATATCCTCAGAATTTATTTTGGGAAAAATCCCATTGCTGTCCAAGACAATTGGAGAGGAGGGGCTGACTTTCTCAAATCTTTTGTAATTCTGAAGAAAATTGGCAGAATGGCGGCTATTGGTATTTACTGAATAGACAATTGCATTATGGCCAATTTCGACCAACAATCGGCCTACCACCAGCCCATCGCCTCCATTATTTCCGGTGCCGCAAAAAATGTGAATTGGCACAGAATTCCCTTCAAGATGATTGACCAACCAATCAAAAACCTGTGTTCCTGCACGTTCCATCAAGTCAAGGGAGTCTATGTGCTGTTTACGTTCCGTGATTTTATCGGCTTCATATAATTGATCTACAGACAATATTTTCATAGGCAATAATTTGGTTTAAGGCATTTTAACCAACATACAAAAACCAACATTGGTCTCTATGACCTGTTTTCGGATGGAATTCAGTGGTTCTTCAAAGATAGGAACACCTTTTGTTGTTGAAAAGACGTTTATAACTTAATCTGTTAATTTTCAAAAACCCTTGTTTTATTTCTAATTTTAGAAAAAACCAATTATGGAAACCCGAGATAGCAAACTTTTGGGATTGCGACCCGAAATTCCTTCAGCAAAAATCAATTTGGCCATGAGCGACGATGAATGTTTTCAGAATCGAGTACTACGGCCCGTTATCAAACTTCAAAGCAATTTACTATTGGCTGCTTTCAGAAACTATATTGTCAAGCACAAAAATGTCTTTTATGACCTAACTGTCGAAAAACGTTTGGACTATATAGAAAATGCCATTCACAAAGACATGAAGTTCCGGAATTCGCTTAAGGGAATGGTCATTGGCCAATTTACCCTTGCAGAATTTGATTCATACATTCAAAATTCGTCCGCCCTAAATAAACGTATGATGGATATTGTAAAGGAAGCATTGAAGAGCAATATTCAGCTTTTGGAAGTTGAATATTCCTAACACTTTGAATCTGTTTTGAATTCTGTAGTTTTTTTCCCCCGATAGGCCACCGTGCCGGGTGAAGGATTGTGGGCTCTTCGTGGTTCAATTTTGTGGCTTTTTTGGCTTTTCTCATTTCCTGAAGATCCATTTTTATCGGAAATAGATGGATACATTATGGATCTGCTGTTAAAAACACTGTGGATATAAAATATTTGTTTTGCTTAAAATCCATTACAAATTCTTTAATTTGAACCACCATTAGAAAACCAATTCAAATCCAATAATATGCAACTGGCCACTCTTGACTGGATTATCATCATTTCCGTTTTTGTCATCTTTCTTGTTATTGGAATAGTGGTTTCCAAAAGATCCGGAAGAGATTCAACTTCATTCTTTCTTTCTGACAGAAACATGCCGTGGTGGTTATTGGGGGTAAGCATGGTTGCGACAACATTTGCGGCGGACACCCCAAATTTTGTCGCCGGTATTGTTCGTGAAGACGGTGTTTTTGGAAATTGGATATGGTGGAGTTTCCTTTTAACCGGAATGCTGACTGTCTTTTTCTACGCAAAATTATGGCGTAGAAGTGGGATTACAACCGATCTCGAGTTCTATGAATTGCGTTACAGCGGGAAAAGCGCCGCTTTTTTAAGAGGTTTTCGCGCCGTTTATCTCGGCGTATTCTTCAATATAGTCATTATGGCCAATGTGTGCTTGGCGGCAATAAAAATCGGCCATGTTATGTTTGGCTTATCCTCATACCAAGTTTTGTTTATTGCGGCACCTGTGGTTGTGATTTATTCGGCCCTGGGAGGATTAAAAGGAGTTCTACTTACTGATTTTGTACAATTCATAATTGCAATGGTTGGAAGCATTTGGGCAACCATTTATATTGTCAACCTTCCAGAAATTGGAGGGATCAAAAAGCTTCTCTCAACGCCTGAAGTTGCTGCCAAAACTGCCATGCTCCCCGATTTTTCCCAACCTGAACTATTGGTTCCATTGCTTATCATTCCTCTCGCAGTTCAGTGGTGGAGCGTCTGGTATCCTGGTGCTGAACCAGGCGGCGGCGGCTATATCGCACAACGGATGTTGGCCGCAAAAGATGAAAAAAACGCAGTATGGGCCACCTTATTTTTCAATTTTGTACACTACGCACTTCGTCCGTGGCCATGGATTATTATGGGGTTGGCTTCCATTATAATTTTTCCAAACTTAGAAAGCTTACAAGCTGCTTTCCCCGACTTGGATCCCGCATTTGTAAAAAATGACCTTTCCTACCCTGCAATGCTCACTTACTTGCCGGCGGGGTTGGTGGGAATTGTAATAATTTCACTGATTTCAGCTTTTATGAGTACTATTTCAACCCATTTAAACTGGGGAAGCTCTTACGTGGTAAATGATTTTTATGTTCGATTTATAAGAAAAAAAGCTTCTGGAAAAGAACAAGTTGCCGTAGGCCGGATTTCCACCATATTGATGATGGTTTTCGCAAGTTTGTTGGCTCTCATTCTTGAAGAGGCACGAGATGGTTTTAATCTATTGCTTTCTATTGGGGCAGGCACTGGATTGCTCTTTATCTTACGGTGGTTTTGGAGCAGGATAAATCCGTATAGCGAAATTGCTGCAATGGTTATTTCTTTTCTGATCGCCGCTTTCTTTTTTATAAATGGAAAAATGGAAATTCCTATTATAGAAATAGCGCACCACTGGCAGTTGGTTTTAAGTGTGGCAATAACCACTTTTGGTTGGGTGACCATCACATTATTGACAAAAACCTCAAAAGAAGAAACACTAAACAGCTTTAACAGCCTGATATTTGGAAACGAATCGAAGTTCAAAGGTTTTGGAATGAAAATCTTAAGCTTTTTTGCCGGTGTGGTTGGTGTATATTGTTCGCTGTTTGCAATCGGAAATTTTATTTATGGGAACTATATTTTGGCCATTGGACTGTCGGTGGTAACCGTGGTTTGTGGTATTTCGATTATAAGCTATTTTCGGAAAAGTTGAACATTTAATAAAATAAAGAATTCATAAAAGTTTGATTTGATGAATAAAAAAAGTGTTAACCTTAAAATAAGGTCGACACTTTTATACTCAAAAAATGTAGCAACATAGCTTTTGCGGCCACTACGAAATTACCAACTCTTAAAAACCCACCAAAATCCATAACATACCACTATCTTTGTGGATAAAAAGAAAAAATGGAAAACATCAGCGTTTTCGATATGTTGTCTATAGGGGTCGGTCCCTCCAGTTCACACACCTTGGGACCATGGCGAGCGGCATTGCGATGGATTGAAGAGCTAAAGGAAGAAAACCAATTCGAGAAAGTTATCGAAATTTCAGTAGATCTATATGGTTCCCTTTCACTTACAGGTAAAGGCCATGCCACCGATATAGCGGTGATGATGGGACTTTCGGGCTTTGACCCTGAGACGTTCCCTATTGAGAATATTGAGAAAGAAATCGAATCCATCAATTCGAAAAATAAACTTGAATTAAATAGCGAAAGGGAGGTCACATTTATTCCGTCAGAAAGCATAATTTTTCACCGAAAATTCTTGGAATTCCATCCCAACGGCATGACCTTCCAAGCAGTTTTGGAGGACGGCGACAAGATCGCATCCTCCTTTTATTCCATTGGCGGCGGTTTTGTTGTAAAGGAAGAAAGAAAAACAAAACGTATACAGCTGGAAAAATTCTCACATTTTCCATTTCCTATTGAAAAAGGAGCTGAATTACTCGAGTTTTGCAAAAACGAAAATAAGAATATTTGGGAGATTGTTCTGGAGAATGAAAAATCCCTCCGCAGCGAAGAGGAAATCAACATAGGCTTAAAGCGCATCTGGGATGTGATGTTAGACTCAATGTATGTAGGATGCCATACAGAAGGAACGCTTCCTGGAGGCCTGAATGTTACAAGACGGGCATTTAACATTAACAGAGAGCTCATGGGTTCTGCCGAATATAGTAATGCCGAAGAGTGGATAGAAGCCATCCGAAGTACCGAAGTGAAATTCAGGCAAATATTACAATGGGTCACATGTTTCGCCCTGTCCGTAAATGAAGTGAACGCCTCTCTTGGCCGTGTGGTCACTGCTCCTACTAATGGAAGTGCAGGTGTGATTCCCGCTGTGATAATGTATTATCTGGTTATTGAAAATCACGATGCAAATTTTGAGGACATCCGAAAATTCTTGCTCACATCAGGAGAAATAGGCAGCATCTTCAAAAAGGGAGCAACTATTTCCGCAGCAATGGGTGGTTGTCAGGCAGAAATTGGAGTTTCCTCCTCAATGGCCGCTGGCGCTTTGTGCGAACTTATGGGAGGAACACCGGAACAATGCCTTATGGCGAGTGAGATCGCAATGGAGCACCATTTAGGCTTAACCTGTGATCCCATTGCCGGCTTGGTCCAAATTCCGTGTATTGAGCGAAACGCGATGGGAGCAGTAAAGGCGATCAATGCCTGTGAAATGGCTCTCAACGGCGATCCGGCCAAAGCAAAGGTGCCACTGGACAAAGTAGTGGCAACAATGTGGGAAACCGCCAAAGATATGACTTCAAAATACAAGGAAACAAGTGAAGGTGGATTGGCGGTACAAGTCAATATCAGTGATTGTTAATCTCCCACCATTAAAAAACTATCCATTCAAATTTAGTACTTTTACAAAGTAATCCAATTTATATAAAATATGTCCACAGCCAAAAAGGAATACAAACGCGTTACCACCAAAACATTGGTGGACATGAAGCAAAAAGGTGAAAAAATTTCCATGCTCACCGCCTACGATTATACCATGGCCAAGATTGTGGACAGTGCCGGAATCGACGTTATCCTAGTGGGTGATTCTGCAAGCAACGTTATGGCCGGCCATGAAACTACGCTTCCCATTACATTGGATCAAATGATCTACCACGCTGCCTCCGTGGTGCGTGCGATTGAGCGCAGCTTGGTTGTTGTGGATCTTCCTTTCGGAAGCTATCAAAGTGACCCAAAAGAAGCGCTCCGATCAGCTATAAGGATTATGAAGGAAAGTGGGGGCCATGCGGTCAAGCTTGAAGGAGGAAAAGAAATAAAGGAATCCATAAAACGAATTCTACATGCAGGGATACCCGTAATGGGCCATTTGGGTTTGACCCCACAGTCCATCTATAAATTTGGAACCTACACCGTTCGGGCAAAAGAAGAAGCAGAAGCAGAAAAATTGATTGAGGATGCAATATTGCTTGAAAAAGTGGGCTGTTTTGCCATTGTGTTGGAAAAAGTGCCTGCAAAACTTGCGAAAGAAGTAGCCGAAAAAATTGAAATCCCCGTTATTGGGATCGGTGCAGGCTCAGGAGTTGATGGCCAAGTTTTGGTTACCCACGATATGCTTGGAATGAACCACGAATTCAATCCACGATTTCTTCGTCGGTATCTGGACTTGTATGTTGATATGAAAAACGCTTTTGGCCAATACAGCCTTGACGTAAAAAGCGGAGGTTTTCCCAATGAAAATGAACAATATTAAGCTTTCATAAGCACCACAAGTCAAAGTTCCAAGCTTAAAAAGTATCAGATTCAAACCCCAAGTATCCATAGCACCAAGGACAACCTTCAGGTTTTGTACGAGGACAATCATTTAATGGTTGTGAACAAACGAGCAGGCGATATTGTTCAAGGCGATAAAACTGGCGATATTCCCCTATCTGAAGTTGTAAAACAATACATCGCTGAAAAATACAATAAACCTGGAGCTGTTTTCCTTGGGGTAGTCCACCGATTGGATCGTCCTACAAGTGGAATCGTGGTCTTTGCCAAAACCTCAAAAGCTTTATCTCGATTGAACAAGATGTTTTCCGAGCGGGAAACCCGAAAAATATATTGGTGTATTGTCAAAGAGACTCCTTTGGAAAAAGAAGGAACGTTAACCCACTATCTAAAACGAAATCCAAAACAGAATAAATCTTACGCCCATAACAAGCAAGTGCCGAACAGTAAAAAAGCAATCCTACAGTATAAATTGCTTAAAAATCTCAACAATTATTCTTTGCTGGAAATTGTCCTTGAAACAGGAAGACACCATCAAATACGGGCACAACTCTCAAGCATCGGCTGTCCTATAAAAGGAGATTTAAAATATGGAGCCCAGCGAAGCAATCTGGATGGCAGCATTTATCTGCACGCCAGAAAATTGAAGTTGGTCCACCCCGTTCTAAAAGAAGAAATGGTCTTGGAAGCTCCAGTTCCCAATGATCCGCTTTGGAATGCGTGTCTTTAAAACATTCACGGGAAAAAAGTCAGGTAGATAACAGATACGGTTCTTTAAATAAATTAAATTCGAGGGTATTTCATTTTTGTTGGTGCCTCAAACAAATCTTATCTTTATCGAAATTTTTAATGTATGAAAGACCATTATCGAATTTCGGTAGACGGAAATTATCAATTCGAACTTGGAACTGCGGATGCTATCAACCTAAACCAAGCAATCTCCCCCGATGCCGGTTTGAGCGAAAAAAATCAAAAAATCCACGTTCTTCATAACCATAAATCCTTTTCAGCCGAAATAATTGAAGCCGACTTTAACCAGAAAAAATATCGGGTAAAAGTCAACGGAATCATTCACAATATTCTGATTGAAACGCCTTTATCCCGATTAATTGAGGAAATGGGGCTCTCGCTTGGAAAAACTTCCATTGAAGATGAGGTCTTCGCCCCTATGCCAGGCATTATCCTTGAGGTCAATGTTTCTGAAGAAGATATCGTAAAAAAAGGCGATTTCCTCTGTGTTTTAGAGGCAATGAAAATGGAAAATGCACTTACTGCTCCGAAGGATGGAATCATTAAATCTGTGAACATTGTCCGAGGAGCAACTGTTGATAAAGGCAAATTGTTAATTGAATTTCACAAAAATGATTAAGAAAATACTGGTCGCCAATAGAGGCGAAATTGCGCTTCGAATAATGAGAACCGCCAAAAACATGGGCATTTCAACCGTGGCAATTTATTCGGAAGCGGACCGGGATTCCCCCCACGTAAAATTTGCCGACCAAGCCGTGTACATAGGTCCAGCACCTTCAAATGAGTCATATTTATTGGGAGGTAAAATCATTGGTGTTGCCAAAGAATTAGAGGTAGATGCCATCCATCCCGGTTATGGTTTTTTAAGTGAGAATGCCGAATTTGCCGAGAAAGTCGAAAAAAGCGGAATGATCTTCATCGGCCCAAAATCGCACGCTATCCGTGTGATGGGAAGCAAATTGGCCGCCAAGGAAACCGTGAAAAAATATGGCATTCCCATGGTCCCCGGAACCGACCAAGCCATTACGGATGTTGAGGAAGCAAGGAATATCGCTAAAAAAATAGGTTTCCCAATTCTGATAAAAGCTTCTGCAGGCGGCGGCGGAAAGGGCATGCGCATTGTTGAAAACGAAGCTGCGTTTGAAGACCAAATGAAAAGGGCCATCAGTGAAGCTGAAAACGCATTCGGCGACGGTTCCGTGTTTATAGAAAAGTTCGTAACCTCCCCAAGACACATCGAAATTCAAATATTGGCTGACAGTTTTGGAAACACCATTCACCTATTTGAACGAGATTGCAGCATCCAACGCCGCCACCAAAAAGTTGTCGAAGAAGCCCCTTCTTCTGTGCTCTCTCCTTCCCTACGAAAAGAAATGGGAGCCGCTGCAGTAAAGGTGGCCCAATCCTGCAACTACGAAGGAGCTGGAACGGTAGAATTTCTTTTGGACGAAAACCAAAATTTCTACTTCCTTGAAATGAATACTAGGTTACAGGTAGAACATCCGGTAACCGAAATGATAACAGGTCTGGATTTGGTGGAACAGCAAATAAATATTGCCAATGGAGAAAAATTGTCCTTTGTTCAAGAAAATCTTACCATCACAGGCCACGCTTTCGAACTGCGTGTTTACGCGGAAGATCCTTTAAACAATTTTATGCCAAGCGTGGGAAAATTGGAAGTTTACAATCCTCCAACAGGCAAAAACATTAGAGTAGATGATGGATTTTCACAAGGAATGCAGGTTCCTATCCATTATGATCCTATGCTTTCCAAATTGATTGTGCACGGAAAAACACGAAACGCTGCAATAAAACTTATGTTAGAAGCAATTGCTTCCTACAATATTGAAGGCGTAAGCACTACGCTTCCATTTGGAAAATTTGTCTTTGGACACGAGGCTTTCCAAAGCGGAAATTTTGATACAAATTTTGTAAAGTCATATTATTCAGAAGAACAGATTAAATTAAATAATGAGGAAGAGGCAAAAATCGCCGCGTTGATCGCCTTAAATCAATTTTTAAAGGATTCAGAAAAACTCCGATTGCCAAAATAAATCTCATGCTTTCTACAATGTGTCCAAGAAGGAGCGTGTAGGACAATTCTATTACAAATATTATGGACAACAATAAGAAATTAGAGGAATTCATTTCCGAAGCCAAACAAGGCGGTGGACCAAAGCGAATAGCAAAACAACACGAAAAGAAAAAACTTACTGCCCGGGAACGGGTGGAATATCTTTTGGACCCTGGCTCTTTTGAAGAAATGGGAATCTTGGTCACCCACCGGACTACTGATTTTAATATGCAGGATGAAATTTATTATGGTGATGGCGTAGTTACTGGATATGGAACCATCAACGAGCGATTGGTCTATATTTTTGCGCAAGATTTTACCGTATTTGGTGGGGCACTCTCAGAAACCCATGCCGAGAAAATATGTAAAGTGATGGATCATGCCATTCGGGTCGGCGCTCCAATAATCGGACTCAATGATTCAGGAGGTGCGCGAATCCAAGAAGGTGTCCGTTCGCTGGGCGGTTATGCCGATATATTTTATCGAAATGTCCAAGCCTCTGGAGTGGTGCCACAAATCTCTGCAATAATGGGGCCTTGTGCGGGGGGCGCAGTCTATTCCCCAGCAATGACCGACTTTACGCTAATGGTTGAGGATAGTAGCTATATGTTTGTTACTGGACCAAACGTGGTAAAGACCGTGACCAATGAAAATGTAACTTCAGAGGAATTGGGAGGAGCCCATACACACGCTACCAAAAGTGGTGTAACTCACTTCACGGCGGCCAATGATATTGTTTGTTTGGAGCAAATAAAAACATTGTTGGGCTATTTGCCACAAAACAACAAAACGGGAGCTGCAAAACTTCCGTATGACCTACAAGAGGAATACAGGGATGAGTTGGAAAACATTGTGCCCGATTCTGCTAATAAACCTTATGATATGCATGAAATAATAAAAGGAACCATAGATGAAGGTTCTTTTTTCGAAGTGCATAAGGATTATGCCGATAATATTATAGTTGGGTTTGCACGGCTTGGTGGAAGGAGTATTGGGGTCGTGGCCAACCAGCCAATGAGCTTGGCAGGCGTTCTCGATGTGGAAAGTTCAAGAAAAGGGGCCAGGTTTACTCGATTTTGCGATTGCTTCAATATTCCTTTGTTGGTCTTGGTCGACGTTCCCGGATTCCTTCCCGGCACCGATCAGGAATGGAACGGGATCATACTCAATGGAGCCAAATTACTCTATGCGCTAAGTGAGGCTACAGTGCCAAGAGTCACTGTAATCACTAGAAAAGCTTATGGAGGTGCATATGATGTCATGAACAGCAAACACATTGGTGCCGATATGAACTTTGCCTGGCCTACCGCGGAAATTGCAGTTATGGGAGCGAAAGGGGCAAGTGAAATTATTTTCAGAAAAGAGATTTCGGAATCAGAAAACCCGGAACTGACACTTTCGGAAAAAGAAGCCGAATATGCCGAAAAATTTGCAAATCCGTTTAAAGCGGCCCAACGCGGATTTATTGATGAAGTAATCCAACCACGAGAAACTCGACGAAAACTGTTGAAAGCCTTCGCTATGCTAGAAACCAAGGAAATTCCCAGACCAATTCGAAAACATGGGAACATTCCACTTTAAATCCTAGGGCTGATGCGTTTTAAGGAATGGACTTAAGAACAAACAGGCCAAAATTTTGGGTTGAAGGTCAATACTCTTGCACATATTCCTTTGAACCAACGTTATAGGTTTTGTTGCAAACAGAGCAAATCCCCTTTACCACCAAATTGACATCATCCGCCTGGTATCCATCAGGTAAATTAAGATGGGGAATTTTATATTGGGGCAAACAGACGGTTTCGTTACAATCGGAACAATGAAAATGCAAATGTAGATCGTGTTCAATCTGACAGTTGCAGCCCGGTTCGCATAGCGCATATTTTGAAATGCCGGTGCCGTCGTCAATTTGGTGGACCAGCCCATTTTCTTCAAAGGTCTTTAAAGTCCTGTAGAGCGTGGTCCGTTCACAATTATCAAAATATTCTTCAATATTGCTTAAACTTACAGCTGTTTTTCGTTCCAATAAAAATCGAAAAACAAGAAGCCTCATAGCCGTGGGCCGCACTTGTCGGGCCTGGAGTACCTTTTCAATCGTTTCGTTGTTCGGTTTCCACAGATAATCCATAGCGTTAACTTGCTTATTATTTTTTACAATACAAAGATAACAACTATATAAACAAGCTATCACTACCGTTCGATAAAAACTAAAAGCTACTCTTATCTGAGTCCAACACACTAATTATAAGTTATATTTTTCATTTGATAAGGCTTTTTTTAAAGTAAGTCCCCTTAGAACAGGGCCATTAGGCGTATGAATTATTTCTGAGGCGTCCTCATCCATCACGATCTTTTTGAGTTTTGCGTCGGTGGCGTCGTGAAGTTAGGTAATCTCCCAAGTTTCAAAAATGATCTTTTCAACGGGAGCAGGTACGAGCAAGACGCTCGCGCCGGCGGGGTTATCATATTGCTGTTTAAGTAAATCAAGGAAAAGTCATTACCGAGTTTCATCCCTCAGACCGATCATTTGGATGTGTGGTCAGGTATTCTTTTGGAAACAAAAGCTTTATGTTCTCATACGAATCTTGCAGTGCTTTTTGTGACTTTTCAAAATTCTTCCATTTTACTTTACTGATGCCCTCACCTGTTTCTGGAACGAGAATTCCATCGTAGTCGCTGAACATTTCATACCAATAAGTTATCTTCAACTTGAATTTGTTGTTTCTCATAAACACATGGTAGGTGGTCATCAAAAATTTACGCACCTCCAAATCATTGACCCCCGTTTCCTCAGAAACCTCGCGCATAGCGGCCTGATGGTGGGTTTCCCCTTTTTCGATCTTTCCCTTTGGAAGATCCCATTTCTTGTTTCTTCTAATAAAGAGGATTTCGTTTTTACTGTTATACACCAATCCCCCGGCAGCTTCGACCACTTTTATCTTCTTTCGCAGAAAATGTTCAAGTTTCTCCGCATTTTTGTGGTAAAGATTGACGTAAAGCAGTTCGCCATTATTGATTTTCTTTACCAGTTTCTTGAAACGAGCCTTTTTTAAAGGGATTGTTGTGTACCGATCGCCAATATATTTTTCAGTAGAAAGAATAATTGGGATGTCTTTTACAAAAACTTTATACATTTGTACTATGATATTAAACAAACAAACGGCTCAAAAAACTGCTGCATTGTTATTGCAAATTAATGCAATAAAATTGCAACCACA
>CAZMDY010000014.1:0-24352 GCA_964565295.1 uncultured Aequorivita sp.
ATAGGAAATATCCTTCGGAAGCATTTCATCCAACAATTCGCAAATCGTATTTGCGATATAAAGGTTCTCCCTTTCGTTTCGGCCGCCGATATTATAGGTTTCCCCCAGTTTTCCTTTTTCAAGGGCCAAATGGATTCCGCTGCAATGATCCGTTACATAAAGCCAATCGCGCACGTTTTTTCCATCGCCATAAATTGGGATTGCTTCTCCCAAGATTGCCTTGCGAATAATGGTTGGGATCAATTTTTCCTTATGTTGGTTTGGTCCGTAATTATTTGAACAGTTCGTAGTTACAACTGGAAGACCGAACGTATGAAAATAACTGCGTACGATAAAGTCTGAAGATGCCTTGGAAGCGCTGTAAGGACTGTTTGGCGAATAAGAGGTTTTTTCTGTAAATAGTCCAGTTTCGCCCAGTGTTCCATATACCTCATCTGTGGAAATATGCAGAAAACGGGCATTTTGGAATTCATCTTTTAAATTACTGGGGGAATTCATCCATGTTTTATAAGCAGATTGGATCAAATTAAAAGTGCCTACAATATTTGTTTGAATAAATTCAGACGGACCTGAAATGGAATTGTCCACATGGCTTTCAGCAGCAAAATGGACTACTTTATTAAATTGATGTTTTGAGAAAAGTTCCTGCACCAATTTTGCATCGCAAATATCTCCTTCAATAAAGGTGATTTTATCCGAAACAGCTTCGAGATTTTTAAGATTTCCGGCATAAGTGAGCTTGTCTAAGACAAAAATTTTATCTTGTGAAGTATTGAGAACATACTCCACATAATTGGACCCGATAAACCCTGCCCCACCAGTAATCAATACTTTATCATTCATAGAAACTATTTTTTAGACACACCTAATATTTGATTTAACATTTTTTCAGTGATTAAATAGGTAGGTTTTACCCCTGTTGTTCCCAATCCTCCAGATGCCAAGGTGCTTCCAGTTTCAAGTGGGTTATCTGAGGCGTAATATGCGTAACGAACCTTAACTTTTGGGCTGATGCTCCTTCTAATTTTTGAAGCCGCCTGAATTGCTTTTTGGTAATGCGCTCCTTCCATTTCAAGACCAATGACGTTCCAAGTGGAGTTATGGAAAAAGGTGAGGACATCTTTGTTTTGAAGCGATGTTCCCAAAACGGAAATCATCGTTCCAGAACAAACATTTATGTCATCATTTTCAAATAAAGATATATTCATTTGATTGTCAAATGGATAATTATCAGCTGTTCCCTCAAACACGTGGGCGGAAGGAATCATTATATCGCCTTTCCCCCCCTCAAGAATACCGGCTTTTCCCATAACAGAAACGGAATCTACATTTAAGAAGAATCTATTCTGGTTGACATCCACATAAGGTTTCAGCAATTCGTCCATAGTTTCATAGGCCTGTTCGCCAAAAGCATAGTCCATTACAACAATAACCGGCATTTCCAGACTTTCAGTATCTTTTAAATTCTTCAATAACGAATTGTCCTTGATTTTAGCAGTGTCAATTATCTGCACATCGATATTTGTTCCGCTTATATCTTCCAAAAAGACCATTCCTTGGTTTAAAGCCATTTTCCACACTTTTTCTTGTAGCGGTTTGTTGGCAGGGCTGCTCAGGGATTCATAAACTTCCAACGGTTTATTCTTTGAAAATTCCTGAATTAAAGCTTTTCCAGCGTATAAAGTATTCATCACGCTGTGCATATTTGCACTTATTATATGGATTGGGCGTTCAAGGAGCCCAAGTTGTTGAAGGGTTTCCTTTATCCTATAGGCCCATAATTCCCCATGGATGTGGTGCCCCATTCGTTCACGAAGTACCGGGCTAAAGGTTATCAGGCGCTTGTCCTGCTCAACGGCTTCAGCCATGGCCAATTTTCCCAAATAATAAATAATGTTGAAAAAGCGATTTTCATTTTTCTCAGTGGCAAAATATGGAAACACATTTTTGACCTCTTCAAAAGTGCGCCCGAGGAAACTGGCTGTATGGGTGAGTGCCACTTCCTTTTCAACTTGCGTTAGTTTACCGCCTTTTCGGACGACTTGTTCCAATTTTTTCCAGTCCCTTATTACCTCTCCGCTTTCATCGATGAGGATTTGCTTCATTATCTTGTGTGATTCGATAAAAAGGAAGGTCAAATGGGTAAGGATGTCATAGATTTCCGACCGGCCGCGGGTAATTTCGATGTTCATCTGCTCAGAATCTATCCTATAACAGTTTCTACGTCGTTTCAGCGGAATTATGGGTTCAAAATGTGAATCTTTATATCCTTCTTCACTTGTTAGATTGATATACCGACATTCCTCAATTCCGTGAGGCAATCGGTCCATGACATACAGAAGACCCTGTAATTCGATTTTATCTTCAGTTATCGAGCCGTAAATTTCGGGCCGCAAGGTCAAAAGTGATTCCCTTAAGGATTCTCCCGATACCCCCATAGGCTTATAAAAACCGCGGTTCAATAAGTGGCGCATAGTTATATACAATCGCTCTATGGCTTGTGTACTTTCCTGTGCGCGTGTTCGTATATGTAGTTTAGAATTGTTCATTAGTGGCAAATATAGTGTTAATTATATCTGAATTCCATTCAGTGCATCTGCAATATTTCGGTCGTTGGAAAGCCTTGGCAATTTGTTCTGTCCGCCCAGTTTTCCCTTAGATTTCATATATTTATGAAAGCTGTTGGGCCTTAAACTTCGTATCTTCAGTGGAGAAAGTACTTTTCCCTCTATTAAATCCAAATAATAGGAATTTTGCTGCATCATTTCCATATTTAGAAATGCAGCAATTTCCTTCAAATTATCTGGGAGGTGCTCGAACTCCACAAACCACTCATGATAAGGCAGTTCAGAATCTGTAGGATTTATTTGGGGAGCTACTGTAAATTCTGTTATTGTAAGACTAAATTTGGTAATGGCTTTGTTCATAGCTTCTTCCACTTCCTTTCCAATTACGTGTTCCCCAAAAGCGGAAATAAAATGTTTGATTCTGCCCGAAACGATCACTCTGTAAGGATCAGTGGAGGTAAAGCGAATAGTGTCTCCCAAATTATAAGCCCACAACCCAGCGTTGGTGGATATTATCATTACATAGTCAATTCCCATCCTTACGTCACCAATTGTAATTCGCACTGGGTTTTCTTCGTAAAAAGAAGCTGCTTCAACAAATTCGTAAAAAATGCCTGAATTGAGCAACAGCAACATTCCTTTCTCATTTTGTTTGTCCTGAAAGGCAAAAAACCCCTCACTAGCCGGGAAAAGTTCGATACTGTCCACTTTTCTTCCAATTAGTTCCTCAAACTTTGGTCGATAAGGTTCATAATTAACCCCGCCATAGATAAAGAGGTCAAAATTCTCAAAAAGTTCTCCAATTTTTTTTCCGCTAATATTCTTTAGTTTTTCAAAATACATTTGCACCCAAGGCGGGATTCCGCTTATAACCGTCATGTTCTGGTCCTTGGTTTCTTCCACAATGTGATCCACCTTTTTTTCCCAATCTTCGATACAATTGGTTTCCCAACTTGGCAATCGGTTCTGCTGCAAATAATTTGGTACATAATGCGCCACAATGCCTGAAAGTCGACCTATTTTAATGCCACTTTTCTCTGTCATTTCAGGACTTCCTTGAAGAAAAATCATTTTCCCATTGACAAAATCGGATTTTCCTGTTTCGTTGATGTAAAAAAGAATCGCATTTCGCGCAGCCTGAATGTGGTAAGGCAGTGAATCCTTGGTGAGTGGAATAAATTTTGCCCCGGAGGTGGTTCCCGATGTTTTGGCTAAATACAATGGCTTATCCGGCCATAATACGTTAGCTTCTCCAGCGACAACTCGATCAACATAGGATTTCAATTGTTCATAATCGCGGATGGGAACGTTTTTGACAAAATCCTTATAGTCTTTAATGTGCTGAAAATTATGGTCTTTTCCAAAAGCGGTTTTCTGGGCTTTGGAGATTAATTTGTCAAAAACTTTCTGCTGGGTCTTTTCAGGTTTATTCGACCATTTTCTAGTCTTATCGACGATAATTTTAGCAAATATTTTGGCCCCAAAGGATTTTAATGACATATTCTATAGATCAAAGTCGATATAATTTATTGGATTTACAGGAATTCCGTCCCGCCATAGTTCAAAATGCAGATGCGGTCCAGTGGTAAGCTCCCCCGTGCTTCCAACGGTCGCAATTACCTCACCTGCCCTTACCCGTTCTCCTTGTCCTTTTGCAAGCATCGCGTTGTGTTTATAGACCGAGATCAGATTGTTACTGTGCTTGAGGACCAATACATTTCCAGTTTGGGCGGTCCATTCGGCAAAAATCACGGTGCCGTCGGTTATAGCTTTTACCGGGGCGTCTTTCACCGTAACTATGTCTACGGCATAATGTTTTGTTTTACTGTCGTAGGGCGCAGATATAGTCCCGTTTACGGGCGCAAAGAGGGTATATTGTTGATCCCTGTTTCCAATCAGAGGGTTGTATTTATCTTCCTGTGCAACTATTTCACGTAAAAGCGAATCTTTTCTTGAAGTGCGCACCAATACTGAAGGGTCTATTTTTGCTACTTCAATTATTGAATCTTTATTGAAGTCTACTGTTTTCACGTCGCCGGTAAGCACTTTTCGGATCGAAGCCAAGTATTGGTCATTCAAGTTTATGATCTGCTGAAGTGAATCTGTCTGATAGGCCAAATCGGAAGCTTTTCGCTTTAATGAAATAGAGGAATATCCAGGAATATATTCCCGTAGTGGGGTAAAAGCAATTATAATTGTGGTTGTCAAAATGAGAAATAGCGTGAAAAGAGTACCGAAAACAAACACATTCAGTCGATTCAGTCGAAACGAGAACCGCTCCTCGAAGGTTTCTTCATTAAGAATAACCATTCGATACTTGTGCAACAGTTTCTTTTTGATTCGTTTAGCACGTTTTTCTTTTTGTACCATTGTTCTATTCCGCTTTATTACAAATATAAAATAAACTATATGCTTAAAACGCTAAAATCGGTATCAAAACGTTCTTTGTCAACAATTCTTGTTACCTTTGCATACTAAAATTAATTAGTTATGAATGCATTATTGATTCCGTTTATGATCAGTGGTTGGAATATTGCCGTTATCGTTATCGTGATTCTCCTGTTGTTTGGAGGAAAGAAAATCCCGGAACTTATGCGGGGTTTGGGCAGTGGCATTAAAGAATTCAAAGATGCTTCCAAAGAAGACGACAGCGATAAAAAAATTGACGAACAAAAATAAACGTTTTGACGAGCTTTATGTTAAAGACCATTTGATGAGTTCATCAAATGGTCTTTAATGTTTATAGGATAAATCACGGATCAAAAAATAATATCCGTGCGAAACTCTTATTCAACGAGAGCTCCAGACAGAATTGATTCCAATTCAAATTGAAGGTCGCGTTTTCTTGCGGCCGGGGCATAACTGAAACCTTCCAATATTAAATAGCGATTATTTGCTTCATCTTTTACAGCATAATTTATAAAAGGACCGCCCATATATGCGCCTTTTACTTCCCAAGTGCCTTTTGTGAGATAGGCTAATTTTCCATCAATTTCTTTTTTGAATATAAAAGGTGCGTAAGCTTTTTCAGTAACGAAAAGCGCATCATCCTCGACCGGAAGAAGCTTGCTACCAATGGAATCCCTTATTTTAATTATATCGGCTATGGCAGTGCTATCGTTTTTAATATAGTCAAGCGGAGCTTCATAAACAAGAATGTTTGTTTCACCATCCCTTAAGTCCTTGCGAAACCAAAAGAACGAATCGGACGCTTTTGAAAGTCTATACGCTGATGGAATTTTTAAAGAAACTCCCATAACATTTTTCAGTGAATCCGTCTTTAAAAGTGAAAGTGAAGTCCTGCGTTGTCTTTCCTTTATTTCACTTTTGTGAAACTCTTGAATGATTCTATCCGCACTGCTGTTGATAAGTTCCACAAGGGCTTCTTCCGTTGGGGCCTTTATAATAGCACCTGTTTGTGGTTTAGCAAATTCGTTGGAAGCCAATTTAACTGATTCTTCCTCGCTTAAAACAACATAAAGAAAAAGGCGGTTGCTTCTGGCAAATCCACCGAATGTGTCGGGTTGCATTTGGTTCATTGAAAAAAGAGGCTCATCCTGAGGGAGTCCGTCTGCGGGAGCGGCAAAATTATCTCGAATTGCTTCGCCTACGCTTCCACTCCACAAATCGTTGGGCGTCACCACTTGAAGCACATTGATATTCCCCACTGAATCGGGAACGAAGGGTCTGGCGCCAGTTTTGTTATCGGTACAAGAAGACAATACAACTAGAAATGAAACTAGTGCAAGAAAAATTGCTCTCATTTGAGGGATATTATTGAAACTAACCTTTATAGATTTTAAGCTTAGTTCCAGGTTTTATATTTGTACCACTAATATCGTTCCACTTTTTTATATTCTGCACTGAGACCCCGGGGAATTTTCTCGAGATGCTCCACAATGAATCTCCATTTCGAACGGTGTAAATGTTTTCTGAAGTTTCAGCCGTGCTTTTAGAGCTGGAAGCTATTTGTGAGCTAGATTTTCTTGGATATACAATCAAGTTCTGGCCAACTCTTAGATTGGAACCCCGTAGGCCGTTCCATTCTTTCAATTGGCTCACCCCAACGCCGTATTTACTTGCGATTCTTCCGAGATAATCGCCTTTTTTAACACGATAACGAATTTTGGTAGGCTGATCATAGAGTTCTGGAAGATCATCTTCCTTTTTCTGTTGTACAAATGAATAAATAGCATCTTCATTATTTACAAAGGTCCCAATTGCAGTAATGGGCAACCGCAATGTGTAATTTGCGTTCTTCACCAAGGGGATTACATCAAGTTTATATGCGGGATTCAAAAACTGAAGTTCGTCCAAATCAAGATTGGTGAGCTCGGCAACCTGTTGCAGGGTTATTTGCTGTTTGACTCTAATGGTATCGGTCGCTACATAAGGAATTCTTGATGTTGGTTTTCTCTCAAAACCATGTTCACTCGCATATTCAAAAATGTACATAGTGGCAAGAAATGCAGGAACATAACCAGCAGTTTCGCGCGGAAGATATCTGCGCAGATCCCAATAATCTGTTTTTCCTCCAGAACGGCGGATTGCTTTCGAAACATTCCCAGGGCCCGAATTGTAAGCGGCAAGAGCCAAATCCCAGTCGTTGAAACTCCCATTAAGGCTTTTTAGGTATTTGCTTGCCGCTTCTGTTGATAAAATTGGATCACAACGCTCATCAACATACGAATTGACATCGAGCCCAAACATTTTCCCAGTGGCAAACATAAACTGCCAAAGGCCAGTGGCGCCCACGCGGGATTTGGCCCGGGGGTTTAAAGCAGATTCAACTATTGCCAGATATTTCAATTCCAAAGGAAGGCCGTGCTTGTCGAGTTCCGCTTCGAACATAGGAAAATAGTATTCGCTTAAACTCATCAACCGCTCCAGGCTTCCTCTTCTATTCTTCAGGTAGTGTTTTATCACACTTTCCAAAGAGGTATTGTATTCAACGTTAAAAGGAGTTCTTGCGTTCAATTCCTTCAGCCTTTGCTTTAAGACCTTTGTTGGCAGTTCTGCATATTCAACTTCGTCAAATTCTTGGTTTGTAACACTTTGTAAGATTTCATCGAATAAATCCGATTTATAGATTTCCTGAAGCCAAAGACTGTCCTTTTTACGCGCAATCGCAATATCCTGAAGATTATAAATAGTACTGTCTTTCAGTTTAGTTGTAACAACAGTTGACGGGAATTCGTCCACAATACTGGTCGTTTTGATTGAATCAACGACCTTCACTTTCTTGGTCGGAAGGATTTTGGGACTTTTTTTCTCCTGCGCCACACCAATGGTGCTTACAGCGATTAAAGGGATAAGCAACGTTTTTGATAATTTCATCTGTTTTATCTCAGATTTTAATAGTTATTATAGGTTTGATAAAAATTCAAAATCCTCTTTCGGAGTTAAATATTGATTAACAATGGCTTAAACGTATTTATTTCAAATAAATTTTCCAAAAATAAGGATTCTACACAGTTTTACAAATAGTATTCCAAGTTAGGGTAAAGACAAGAATATTCATCAATTTTAAGATAAGGCCTCAATCCCCGGAAGAGATTTTCCTTCCAACATTTCCAACATAGCGCCACCTCCAGTGGAAACATAACTCACCTTATCCGTTAGGCCGAATTTTTTTACAGCCGCCACGGAATCACCTCCTCCTACAAGGGAAAAAGCACCTTTCTTTGTGGCATCAACAACATTTTGCGCTAATGACCTGGTGCCTTGTTCAAATTTTTCCATTTCAAACACACCAACCGGACCATTCCACAATATTGTTCTGGATTGGGAAATCACTTTGGCAAAAACGACATTCGTTTCAGGTCCGGCATCAAGTCCCATCCAACCTTGAGGGATACTATTTATAGGAGCGATTTTGGTGTTTGCCGCTTCAGAAAAACTATCCGCTATCACAGCATCAACAGGCAAATGAACCTTGACATTTCTTTTATTCGCCATATCAAGTATTTCCAATGCCAATTCTTGTTTATCCTCTTCTACCAAGGAATCTCCAACATTCCCTCCTTGTGCCTTGCTGAATGTGAATGCCATTCCCCCGCCAATGATTAAATTATCTATTTTGTCGAGTATATTTTTTATTATGGTGATTTTTGAGGAAACTTTTGCACCACCAATGATTGCTGTTACAGGTTTTTCGCCGTTTTCCAATACTTTTTTGACATTTCTGACTTCAGAATCCAACAATAACCCAGCATATTTTTCCTGATCGAAAAATTCAGCAATGATGGCTGTAGAAGCATGAGCGCGATGGGCGGTTCCGAAGGCATCATTGACGTAAACGTCGCCCAGCAGGGAAAGTTCCTTTGCAAAATCCCGATCGCCTTTGGTTTCCTCTGAATAAAATCGCAGGTTCTCAAGAAGAAGCACTTCACCAGGTTTGAGGCTGGCCGCAGCGTTCCGGACATCCTGTCCTTTGCAATCATCGACAAATTTTACTTTCAAATCCAGAATCTCGGATAAAGAACCTATAATATGGCGCAAAGAAAACTTAGCCTCTTTCTCCTTTGGACGCCCTAGATGTGACATAAGGATACAACTCCCACCGTCGTCCAAAATTTTCGAAATGGTAGATTTGGCGGCACGAATCCGTGTATCATCAACCACTTTTTGGTTTTCATCCAACGGCACGTTGAAATCCACGCGCACCAAGGCTTTTTTATTTTTAAAGTTTACATCGTTTATAGTTTTCATCAGTGGAAATTTTATGAATTTTTGAGCTCGATATTTTAAAGCATCCTTTTAAACTTACAAATATAGTTTTTTGGTGAAATGAAAGTTTTAAATCTTTGAATGATGACAAAAATTGTCCAAATTTCCGCAACAAAAATTGTTTAGATTTGCAAATGGATTTTTCAGAAATCATCGGAAACACTCATTTAAAGAACCATTTTTCACAAACCGTTCAAAACGGTCGAATCCCCCATGCACAGCTATTTTGCGGAAACACGGGAAGTGGATTGTTGCCTATGGCCTTGGCATATGCCTCGGAATTATTGAGTGTACAATTTAAAAAAGGAAGTCCGGAATATATTCGGAGCAAAAGTTTGGTTTCCCAATTGGTCCATCCCGATCTTCATTTTATTTTCCCAGTAAACACTAGCGAAACAGTCAAAAAAAATGCGATTTCAGATAATTATGTAGAAGAATGGCGAAAGTTTGTGCTGAATAACCCGTATGCATCGCTTTTTCAATGGTTGCAAAGAATTGGAATTGAAAATAAACAAGGTAACATCAGTAAATTTGAGGCCGAGCAGATTTCCAAAAAACTAGCTCTTAAGCCCTATGAAGGCGGTTTTAAGGTGATGATTATATGGATGGCGGAGAATATGAACGCCGAATGCTCCAACAAAATTTTGAAATTGATTGAAGAACCATCGGATAAAACCGTTCTTCTTCTACTGACGGAAAATGAAAACCAAATTTTGACTACCATTCGTTCTCGTTGTCAAAAACTGAGCATTCCCTTGATTTCGGAGAAGCAAATTGCCCATGCCCTTATTGCCAAACATAGTTTGAGCGAATCCGAAGCTCTAAAAATATCTAAAAATGCGCTTGGCAATTACAATAAAGCACTTCAAATGATTGAAGAATCTGGGGAGGACCAAGACTTTGAGAAATGGTTCATCACCTGGGTACGAACGGCTTTCCAGGCCAAAAACAATAAGGGCGCAATAAATAGTTTACTGGATTTAAGCGATGTTCTGTCAGGTGTAGGAAGGGAAAGGCAGAAGAAATTCATTTCATATTGCACAGATACCTTTCGACAAGCGTTGTTACAGAATTACCAAGCCCACCAAATGGTTATTTATGAAACGAGCGACAAATCCTTTTCTTTAAAGAATTTCTCTCCCTTTGTGCACCAAAACAATATCTTTGAGATAGTGAACTCTTTAGAAGACGCATTTTATCATATAGAGAGAAACGGAAACCCTAAAGTTATTTTTACAGATCTTTCAATAAAAATCACCAGATTATTACATCAGCCAAGATGAAATAGCCCCACCCTATTGATAAGCAGAAGTCAATAGTATTTCTTGATGGGTTTCCATTCCTTGAATCATCTCTGAGGAATAGTAAATCAAAAATATGACCCTCAAGCCAGGTATAACGTAAAAATGGCTTAAAAAGGCTTTAAATGGCCTAAAGAGGATTTAATCCCTTCTTTTAAGTAAATATATGTGGGAGGAATACTGATTTGATCTAATTCCTTTCAGATTCGACATCAAGCCTATCCAGATGGCTTTTAGTGAAAAGGAATTCCCACTTTGGTACTTTTCGGAAAGCAGACTTACATAAAAAGAATCGAAAATCATTGGCTTGGTTTTCTCCAAATGAAAATTTTGGAAAAATAAACTTTCGATTGATTTCTTAGAAAAGTGCCATAGGTGTCTCGGCACATCATATGCAGCCCAATATTTGCCGTAGTGTTTTGCGTCATAGCTCTTGAAATTGGGAACTGCGATAATTAAAGTTCCGTTTGGCTTAACCAAATTTGACAAAAACAAGACCGTTGTATCCAAGTCTTGGATATGCTCCAAAACATGCCAAAGTGTAACGACATCAAACTGATTTTTTTCAAAATCATCAAGTGAATTCTTTAATGGAATCCCTTTTTCTAACGCCAATTTGGACGCTACGATATTTGGTTCCACTCCTGCTACCTTCCAACCTTTTTTCTTTGCGGCCAATAGAAAATCACCCGTTCCCGCACCGATGTCCAACAAACTTCCTACACCATGGTTTTGATTATAAATTAGACGAAGTTTCTTTTGTAATGTAAACTTCTTAACAATGCGATAAAGATTTGAAACTATTCCCTTCGACTTATCGTTATGGGAAATATATTCAGAGCTCTCATAATATTTTTGAAGATTTTCAGCATCTGGTTTAGGCGAAGTATATAACATCTCCTTGTCACAATCTAAATACAGATCAAATGACTCTCCTGTAACTAGAAAATCCTTTGTTTTCATATATTTTTTAGTGTACTTCAAAGTGTATAAAAATTTTATGTTCCACGTGGAACTACTTCGTTAACGCCCCATGTATACTAAGAGCACTGAAATATCATTGGGCGAAACCCCGCTGATTCGCGAAGCTTGGGATACAGTGACAGGCTTAATTTTTGAGAGCTTCTCACGCGCCTCAAATGACAATGATTTTAATTTGAAATAATCAAATGAGTCAGGAATACGCAGTCCTTCAAGCCGGTTCAGTTTGTCAGCGTTATTTTTTTCCTTTTCGATATAACCCGAATATTTTATTTGGATTTCGGCCTGTTCAATAATTTCCGGATCAAGTTTATTCTCTTGAATATAATTTTCGACAGAAGCAATGGCTTTCATGTCTTCCATAACAACTTCTGGACGCGAAAAAAATTTGAACATTTTGTCGCTTTGTGAAACCAGAGCCGATCCTCTTTTCTCAAAAATTGGATTGATTTCCTCGGGAGAAACACTCGTGGCCTTAAAAAATTCGACGAAGGAAGTGGAAGCATTTTTCTTGAGCTCCATTCTTCTCATTCTGCTCTCGCTGGCCAATCCAATTTCAAAAGATCTGGGTGTAAGTCTAAAATCGGCATTGTCCTGTCGCAATAATGTACGATACTCCGCACGGGAAGTAAACATACGATAAGGTTCTTCGGTTCCTTTAGTAATCAGATCGTCGATAAGCACACCAATATATGCCTCATCCCTTCGCAAAGTGAATGGTTCCTTTTCATTAATCTTTAGATGTGCATTGATTCCCGCAATCAACCCTTGGGAAGCGGCTTCTTCATAACCCGTTGTTCCATTAATTTGGCCAGCAAAGTACAACCCTGAGACCAATTTGGTCTCTAAAGTATGTTTTAATTGAGTAGGTGGGAAATAGTCATATTCTATTGCATACCCCGGTCTAAAGAACTTTACATTTTCAAATCCGGGAATTTTACTGAGCGCCTTAAACTGGACATCCTCAGGCAAGGAGGTCGAAAAACCATTGACGTAACACTCCACTGTATCCCATCCCTCAGGTTCGACAAAAATTTGATGCCTGTCCTTATCTGCAAAACGGTTAATTTTATCTTCAATGGATGGACAATAGCGCGGACCAGTACTTTGGATTGCACCATTGAACATTGGAGAACGATCAAATCCTTCGCGCAATATGGAATGCACTTCCGTACTTGTATAAGTTATATGGCAAGAACGTTGCCGTTTCAAGGGGGAAGTCTCGTCAGAATAGGAGAATTTTTCCGGTGAAGAGTCACCAGGTTGTTCAACCATTTTAGAAAAGTTCAAGGATCTGCCATCGACTCTTGGTGGCGTCCCGGTCTTCATTCTGCCAGTTTCAAATCCAAGAGAAACGAGCTCCTCTGTTATTCCTATAGACGCTCTTTCCCCGGAACGTCCTCCACCAAATTGTTTGTCCCCAATGTGGATCAATCCATTAAGAAAAGTTCCATTGGTCAATATGACAGATTTCCCAAAAATCTCCAATCCAAGCGAGGTTCTGACTCCCTTTACCTCTCCGTTGTCCACGATTATCCCTCCAACCATCTCTTGGTAAAAGTCAAGATTGGGGGTGTTCTCCAGTTTAATTCTCCAACATTCCGCAAAACGCATTCTATCGCTTTGAACTCGTGGGCTCCACATTGCTGGGCCCTTTGATTTGTTCAACATTCGAAACTGTATGGCGGTTTTATCTGAAACAATCCCGCTATAACCTCCGAGAGCATCGATTTCACGAACAATCTGCCCCTTTGCGATGCCGCCCATAGCAGGGTTGCAACTCATCTGCGCAATGTTCTGCAAATTCATAGTCACTAAAAGAGTGCGCGAGCCAAGGTTGGCGGCCGCTGCCGCGGCTTCAGAACCTGCATGTCCACCTCCCACAACAATAACATCATATTCTCTCGAAAACATCTAATAGATTTTGATTGTTCCACGTGGAACATTATAGTTTGTATTCAACGTAAAAAGTTTGCAAAAGTAAGGAAAAAAGTAATATCCACAACTTTACAATCAAGGCTGTAGCATAACGGCCAACCCTCCCAAAGCCTCATCCTCCTTCTGGCGCATTACTCTTTTCTCAGTGTCTGATTCGTCCTTATAACCACATAAATGTAGAACACCATGAATCATCACCCGGTGCAATTCATCTTTAAACTGAACCCTGTAAAGTGATGCGTTATCAGATACACGGTCTATGGAGATAAAAATTTCGCCGTTTATCTGTTTTCCTATTCTATAATCAAAAGTAAGAATATCCGTCAAGGTATCGTGATCCAAAAATTCCAAATTAAGTTTATGGAGAAAATCATCATCACAAAAAACATAGCTCAATTCTCCAAGCTCAAAACCCTCAGATAAGATAATATTGGATATCCAAGCTTCCAAAATTGCTACGTTCCCCAATTGAAAATCGGTCTCAAAACTAAACTCAATCATAGATAGTTCTAAAATAATCTTGGACTTTACTCCTATAATCTTGACGTAAAGGAAGCGCTTCCCGGTTCAAAATTTCGGTAGAATTAAAAATTTGTTTGATTTCGTCTGCATTCAGATTACTTTCATTGCGAAAATCCCTTCGGTTGGTCTGCGATTCCCTTCTGTTTTCCTGCCCCTGCTCAAAGGTAGCCTCATCCAGTTTTAGAAGTTCATACTTCAAATTAAGCATTTCTTGAAGAGTACCATTGTTAAAGCCTTTATCAAGAAGTTGTTGTTCGATTCCTTCCATTTTATTGAGCAACCTGCCTCCATCCCCTTCCAATCCTTCTTGACCCATTCTGTCTTGAAGCTGTTGCCGCAACATTTGTTGTTGTTTATATATCTCGAAAAGTTCTCCGTTCAAATTATCGCCAAAACCGTTTTCACCTTCCTGATCACCCTGGTTTTGACCGCTATTTCCACTACTTCCATTTTGTCCTTCTCCCTGATCCCCTTCATTACCTTCGCCTTCTCCTTCACTTCCTTCTTTCCCTTGACCCATCCCTTCCTGCATTTTCTCGTTAATACTTTGTTGCTTTTCAATGATGTCAGGCAATTGAAACCCCTCGCCTTCAGATCCAGACCTAGGTTTGCCACTTCCGGATCCAGCGGCCATGGCTAACTGCATCTGCATATTGCCCAACAGGTTATCCAACATTACAGCAAGATCATTAGCGCCAGTTATGGTATATCTTTGATTACCAACACCTTGTTGCATTACATTATCTGCAAGACGCTCTAAGGATTTATCAATATTATACTGTATTTCGGTAATGGATGAATTAATCTGGTTGCCCAGTAAAGGCTGTCGCAAAGACAAGGCAAAAAGGCTGTCGTCAATGTGCTGAAAGTTAAGTTTCAACTCGTTTTGCATCTGAAGTTTCTGTCCATAAATAGGATTGCCATACTTTATCTTCGTGAAATCTTCCATTAAATCCTCTTGGCTGAAGGAAAACATAACCAGATTGTCAAGAATTTGACGAAGCATCCTAACATCCTCATCAAGCGTTTCCATTTGGCCTGACTGCATTTGTTGCTGCATCTTTTGGCTCATCTGTTTCATTTTCTGACCGGCGTTTTTTTGATTTTCGGAAGCTCCTTGAGGTTGGTGGTTTTCTAGTTTCTCAGTGGCGTTCTGCTGTTCTTGATCGATCTGTTCCTCTGTGGGTCTGTCCTCGGGAATGTCAAGAGGTTTCTCTAATTGTTGGTTCTCTTCTAACAATTTCTCCATTTCCTCTTTGTACTCATCAAAAGCTCTATTCAGTTCCTTCTGTGCTTCCTCGGTGTTTTCACCCTTTTCGGATTGCTCGGAAAGTTTCTCCTGCTCTTCCCCCATTTTGAATAACTCATCCGCCAACTTTTCGGCTTTTTTCTCTACATAATATCTTTTGGTTAACTCTAATAACTGCTCAAGATTCTTCTCTTGATTTTTGTTTTGTTTAGCCAATTTTTCTAACTTATCAGTCAATTCCTCCTTCTGGATTTTGTCCTGAAGTTTTTGGAGCTCATCGAGAAGTTTTTCGTTCTCCTTCAAACGCTCTTCATTTTCATCCAATCGCTTTTCAAGCTGTTCTTTGAACGGATCATTCTCTTCATTTTCGGGTTGAAAATTTTCAAGTTCGTCTTTTAGCTTTTTAGAGAAATCCTTCATTATTTCCTCCTGTCGCTTTTGCCTTTGAATGAAATCCTCAAGTTTTCTTCTATCATTGAAATTCAGTTCATTCTTTTCCTTTTGTGTCCTGGAAATCTCCTCAAGGGTTTCTTTACGGTCCCGAAGCTCTTCAAGTGAGTTGTCAAGTCCCTGAATGGCCTTTTGTTGGTTTTGGAGCTGTTCGTTTTCAAGTTCCGAAGCGGTTAACTTGCGGAAAGAATAAATCCCAGACCGAGTAGATTTGAAATTATGGATGGCATCGTTGTCAAAAACCTCAAAATAATACTCATAGGAAACTCCTTCTTCCAAAGGAAGCGTTCCTGGAAAAATATAGGTGAACTGGTCAAAATTCGTTGTGTTTATTGGCAACTCATCAATATTGGACTGATCATCCTCTCCTTCGGGATAATACACAACTCGCAGTTTGGTTAGACCGTAATCATCAGAAACGCGTCCAAGAAACAACATTCGATTGAAATTGGTGCTGTCCACTTTAGATTGCATAGAAATTTCGGGAAACTGGTCTTTCACTACATTCAATGTAAAAGCTAGATTCTCATACTCTTTAAGTTTTTCATTGGAAGTGGTGATTGTGTATTCCAGTTTATTATAGACTCCTTTTTCGAAATTAAAACGGTCTTCCACCGAGGAAAAGTCAAACACTGTATCCGAAGTTTTTAAAGCGATGTCCCTTGTATTTCTGGCTGTAATCTTCCATTGTACCATTGTACCCTCCGGAATAACAGCATTTCCGTTTCCTTTTATGGTTTCATCCTGTTTGTTCGTATAAGTGGGATAATCAAGGAACATTTCAAAGTTCAGAAGAGAAGGGGTTTTTACCACTTCAAGGAGATAAGCCATGGACGTAACCGCATTCGACATAAACTTGAAATTTATTGGATCAATAGGTTGTTGAAACGTATATTCAAAAAATCCAGGTGCAGTTTGTTGCATATAATAGGATTCGCCATTGAAAAGAATTGTTGCATTCTCCGGCATAGTGTTTCCATCTGTCCTAACTTTCAAATTGAACGGTTTTCCCTCAATAGCATTCAATTCGTCATTAATAACAATAAATGAAAATGGGGCTGGAGGCTCAAAAGCGGTGTCATAACGGACCACTCGAGAATAGCTGCTGGAAAATATTTCCAAACCCCCAAAACTGCTGAAGAGGATAAAAACCAGAATTGGTATAGCGGCAAACTTTAAATATTTCGCATTCTTTCGAAAGTTTATTGCACTTTGGAAAGGGATTGGTTGTAGTTCCGCTGCTTTTTGATCGATACTGGCCGATAGAAGTTCACTTTGATAAGGGTTTTGGTTAAGTTGTATAACATTCAGAAGTTTGTCGCTTACCTGTGGGAAGTGGGCGCCGATGATCCGTGAGGCATCTTCATAGGTGATTGTTTTTCGGAATTTGAAAAGTTTCGCCAGGGGAAAAGCGATAAAACGAAGGAACAACCCCAATTCAAAAACGATAAAAGTCCAGAAAAGTATGCTCCTCCCCAACGGATTTAACCAGAGGAAATATTCTATAAGCAAAACAATCAAAAGATACAGTAGGCCGATGGCAAAAAAAAGGATAGCGCCTTTTATAAGCTCATTGGTGTAGTATTTTTTTATGAAAGATTCCAGTTTCTGCTGGATTGTTCCAAAATTTCCCATAATCAAAAATCAACTGGAAGATAGAACTAATACAAAAGTGGTAATTTGCAATAAATTTCTACCGGTTTTTAAAATGGCTTTAAAAATACAATAAATTTCCTTCCTTCCTGCCATCCGCTTCCTGCAAAAACCATCCCAAGATACTGGTTTGTGCTATATTTTGATAACTTTAAAATAAGCAGTCAGAATTGTACCTTTGTAAAAAGTATAACCGTTCAACAACAATCCCTGTATTCCGGGGATCCAGATCTAAGATTATGACGAAAAACATTAGGGTGCGTTTTGCACCAAGCCCAACCGGCCCTTTGCATATTGGTGGTGTTCGCACCGCCTTGTTCAATTATTTGTTCGCCAAAAAACATGGCGGCGATTTTATTTTGAGAATTGAAGATACGGATCAAAGCCGATATGTGGAAGGTGCCGAGGAATACATTGTGGAAGCCTTGAACTGGTTGAACATCCGTTTTGACGAAGGTCCCTCAGTTTCGGTCTCCAAAAATAAAAATTATGGTCCCTACCGCCAAAGTGAACGAAAGGAGCTTTATGCGCAATATGTCGAGGAATTGATCGAAACGGGAAATGCCTATTACGCCTTCGACACAACGGAAGAGCTGGATTCGCACAGAAAAGATCATGAAGAAAAAGGGAAGACGTTCATCTATAATTGGCATAATCGGTTAAAGCTGAAAAATTCATTGACATTTTCTTCGGAAGAAGTCCGTGAAAAAATTGCGAACGGAGAGGAATACGTAATCCGATTTAAATCGCCCGAAAATGAAATACTCCATTTTAAGGATCTTATCCGTGGCGGAATTCAGGTAGATACCAATATTCTGGACGACAAAGTACTTTTTAAGAGCGATGGAATGCCAACCTACCATCTTGCAAACATAGTTGACGACCATTTAATGCAAATTACGCACGTAATTCGAGGCGAAGAATGGTTGCCGTCATTGGCACTCCACATCCTGCTGTATCGCGCGTTTAATTGGAACGCTCCTGAATTTGCCCATTTACCATTGATTTTAAAGCCAACCGGAAATGGAAAACTCAGCAAACGGGATGGTGATAAAATGGGTTTCCCCGTATTTCCACTTCAATGGAAAACCAAGGATGGGGATTTGTTTTCAGGGTATCGGGAAGAAGGTTATCTGCCCGAAGCCGTAGTAAATATGCTCGCATTTTTGGGCTGGAATCCAGGAACCGAACAAGAACTGTTTAGTCTGGATGAATTGGTGCAGGGTTTCGATTTAAAAAGGGTAAACAAAGCTGGCGCCAAGTTCGATCCGGAAAAGGCAAAATGGTTCCAACACCAATATTTTCGAATGCTCGATGAGCAAGAATTGGCCTCCCAATTTGCCAAATTCCTTCAGGGGAAACGAGTTTCAACGAACATAGATCTCATTCGGATTGTTGCTCTTTTTAAGGAACGCGTAAGTTTTATGAATGAACTGTGGGATCAAAGCAGTTTTCTTTTTGAAGCTCCACAAAATTTTGATGAAAAGGCTTCAAAAAAAGCTTTTAAGGAAGAGACGGTAGAATTATTTCAAAAAGTGATTGACATTTTAAATGGTTTGGACGAATTTTCCACCGAACAGATTTCGGACGCCATAAAGAATTGGATCACTTCAGAAAACATTGGATTTGGAAAAGTAATGATGCCCTTGCGGTTGGCCCTAGTTGGCGAAATGAAAGGTCCAGAGGTTTTTGACATCATTTCCATTTTGGGTAAGGAAGCAAGTATTACCAGGATCGAAAAGGCTATGGAATATATTGCAAATCAGAAATAGACAGTCAACAAGATTCCCTTAGAGAATTTTCAAATATTGTATTCGAAATGTGGTTAAAGACACATAAAAACCGAAATTAATTTTCGTATATTGAAAAACATTTTTTAACTCCTAAAAAATACTGTGTATGGGTTTTGCATTTTTAGTTCCGTTGTTGATAATCATCTTTTTCATAGTGCTTTCGGGCATTTTTACTGTGAAACAACAAACAGCTGCAATCGTGGAGCGTTTTGGAAAATTCTTGAGCATCAGACATTCTGGTTTACAGATAAAGATTCCATTGGTGGATCGTATTGCGGGTAGGATAAACCTCAAAATCCAGCAATTGGATGTGATCGTAGAAACTAAAACGAAGGACGACGTGTTTGTCCGATTGAAAATTTCGGTCCAATTCCAAGTTTTAAAACACAAAGTTTACGATGCTTTCTATAAACTTGAAAGTCCTCACGACCAGATTACCTCCTACGTTTTTGATGTGGTCCGTGCAGAAGTGCCTAAAATGAAATTGGACGATGTTTTTGAACGAAAGGACGACATTGCCATAGCCGTAAAAGCCGAACTCAATGAAGCTATGAGCGAATACGGATATGATATTATAAAAACCTTGGTGACAGATATTGATCCGGACATCCAAGTAAAAGCAGCCATGAACCGAATCAACGCTGCAGAACGCGAAAAAGTGGCAGCTGAATATGAAGCTGAAGCTGAACGAATAAAAATAGTAGCAAAAGCACGAGCCGAAGCCGAGAGCAAGCGTTTGCAAGGTCAAGGAATCGCAGATCAGCGAAGGGAAATTGCACGCGGACTGGAAGAAAGTGTGGATGTATTGAACAATGTCGGTATCAACTCACAAGAAGCTTCTGCATTGATTGTGGTTACGCAACATTACGACACACTCCAATCTATTGGGGAGGAAACCAATACCAATCTTATTCTTTTGCCCAATTCACCGCAAGCCGGCAGCAATATGCTTAACGACATGATTGCTTCCTTTGTGGCAAGCAACCAGATCGGGGAAGAGATGAGAAAGCAAAATGAGGCTAAAGGGATTGCACCAAAAAAACGACGACCAAAACGTCAAGATGATGATAATAGGTATGATTCCGACGACAACATTCCAGAATCAATTCATTAGTAGAATTTAAACTGGAACAAGACAGGCCACGAATACACGAATGAATAATTATGGTTCGTTCGTGTGTTTATTGCACAAGCCCTAATTCTCATTTTCTGTTATAATTTATCTTTAAAATTCCGTTTTTTGCTTTTGTAAAGCTTTTTTGAATTTGGGTATTAAACTAAAGGAAGACCTGATGGAAACAAGTTTTTCAGCGTGTTGAACAGCACAAAAAAACTCCGACTTCCGATGTTTCTTTTCTTTGTAATTAAAATGAAAAACCCCCAGTCCGAAATAATTTCGAACTAAGGGCCTTTCTGTGTTTCAACTCTTAAAACCTATTAATTATGGAAACACTATTTTCTTTTTCTTAGTCTGACACCTGTAATTTTTTCAACCATTTTATATACAAATGCCTTTTTTGCGATAGAACCAACAGTGCTAGCAACCACGTTCATAGGTGACAATGATTCAGATAAAGTGGTTTTGCTATTCTGCAGACCAAGTTTAAATTCTTCCATATCAATTTTTGATTTGAGTTTTAAGAACTTCAGGTCTCTATCTATTTCGTCAAAATTGGTGTATCGTTTCATTGCTGTTTTTATCTTCGATTAACCATCGTATCTTCATTCGTCAACGGATCTTCTTCCACAACATTATTGAAAGTTTCTTCCTTTGTTTTGCCCATGAATTCGGCCACTTCATTTCTCGCCTTTTCTTCCGGTTCGGCTTCATCTTCATCAAAAAACAATCCAGAGAATTCATAAAGGATTTTTCGTTCTATCACTTTCCTTCCTATCACAAACATAAATATCAAAAGCAAGCCATAGAATGCGCCAACCAGTAGGAATCCAACAAAAATATCCTCAAAGAAAGTTCCGAGCCACAGAGCGACACCAATGGACAGAAAAAGAAGTACAAATAAGGACAAGCTTCCATAAACCAATAGATTTACAAGGGAAACAGATCCTTTCATCACTGATTTAAATAGACGCAACTTATAAAACTCCACAGTACTGGAGCCATAGTCCTCTATCCGATCTATAACATTGTGCAGACTTTTTGTAAAATCTTGAAACATTTCTTTACGTTGTGGTTTTTTTGGCTGTGCCCTTCACTTTATCTTCGGTGGAGCTCATTTTGTTTTCGGTGGAACTCATTTGCAATTTTGCGTTTTGTCTTCTTAGCGCTTCAAGTTTATCTTCCATTGCCAAAAGAATTTCATCTGCTTTATAACTGGCCGAGGAAAGAGTCTCATTGAGTTTTTCCTCAAAACTGACACGCGCTCTTTGAGCTTTTTCGCTTAAGTTACTACCTGTTTGTTGAAGTTGCCTGTTCAATCTTTCTTGGGTTCTTTTCGCTTCTTTTCCCAATCGATCCCGAGTTTCAGAACCTTTGTCGGGAGCATAGAGAATTCCCAATCCTACACCGATTACTGCGCCTGTTAAAAGTGCAATTATAGTTTGACCTGTATTTGATGCCATAGTTTTTTAGATTTAAAGTTGTTAGATACCTCCAAAGATAGAAAACAACCATCGCTGTTATTGTTAATAACCGGTTAATAAAAACAAAACAAAGACTAATATTATGCTAATAATTAGATAGAAAAGTCAGTGCATAATCAATAAATGAAATTTTTTATGTCGATTTATAAAAAAAAGTGCTGATCGTAAAAACGAAAGTTGTTGAGAATGGTTAAGACAAAATGAGTTTGAAATATTAGTCCGAAAGCTTTGCCCATGAATCGCGTAAGGGAACTGTACGGTTGAAGACTATTTTCCCGTCGGTAGAATCCTTATCAACCACATAATATCCCAATCTTTGAAACTGGAAGGAATCACCTTCTTTTGCGTTTTCTACACTAGGTTCGGCATAGCCCGTTACGATGTTTATGGAGTCGGGATTGATAAACTGCAAAAAGTCCTTATCCTTATGTGTGTCGGGAGAAGCTTCAGTAAATAGTCGGTCATAGATCCGAACTTCCACTGGTAAGGCATGTTTAACTGAAACCCAGTGCAACGTTCCTTTTACCTTTCTCAAAGAAGCTTCCGATCCGCTTCCACTTCGACTATCGGGATCGTAGGTGCAGTGGATTTCAAGAACATTTCCTTCGGTGTCTTTGACCACGCTTTCGCCTTTGATAATGTATCCATTTTTTAAACGGACTTCTTTTCCTATGGTCAACCTAAAAAATTTACGATTGGCTTCTTCAAGAAAATCTTCCTTTTCTATAAATAATTCTTTGGAAAATGGGACTACTCGATTTCCGGCAGCTTCGTCCTCTGGATTATTTTCAGCTTCAAGCCATTCGGTTTTGCCTTCAGGATAATTATCTATTATCAATTTCACCGGATTCAAAACCACCATAATCCGAGGAGCTTTTTTGTTCAGATCTTCGCGCACATTGAATTCCAAATGCGAAACATCAATCAAGTTCTCACGTTTCCCAACCCCGATGCTGTCGGCAAAATTTTTAATTGATTCTGGAGTGTAGCCTCTTCTTCTCAATCCAGAAATTGTGGGCATTCGAGGATCATCCCAGCCGGTTACAATTCCTGCAGAAACCAATTGTGCGAGCCTGCGTTTACTTACCACTGTGTGGCTAAGATTTCTCCGTGCAAATTCGCGCTGTTTTGGACGAAGATATGCAGGATCGTGGATTTGATCCAAAAACCAATCATAAAGCTCTCTGTGCGGTAGAAATTCCAAGGTGCAAAAAGAATGGGAAACTTGTTCTATATAGTCACTTTCACCATGGGTCCAGTCATACATAGGAAAAATTTTCCAGTCCGTTCCAGTGCGATGATGGGGTTTGTCGATGGTCCTGTACATAATCGGGTCGCGCATCAACAAGTTGGGGGATTCCATATTTATTTTTGCTCGAAGAACGTGCTCCCCAACTTTAACTTCTCCATTTTTCATCTTCTTAAACAATTCCAAATTTTCTTCTACGGAACGATTTCGAAAAGGACTTGGCTTTCCAGGGGAATTGGGCGTTCCTTTCTGTTCCGCGATCTGTTCTGAGGATTGTGAATCCACATATGCTTTTCCATTTTTTATCATTTCAATGGCCCAATCATACAATTGTGAAAAATAATCGGAAGCATAGCATTCCGTGGCCCATTCAAAACCTAACCATGAAATATCCCTTTTTATCGCATCGACAAATTCCTGTTCTTCCTGGGCAGGATTTGTATCGTCAAACCTAAGGTTCACTGGAGCGCCATATTTGATTCCCAAACCAAAGTTCAGACATATTGAAGAGGCGTGGCCAATGTGCAAATAGCCGTTTGGTTCCGGAGGAAATCGAAAACACAATTGCTCCTTTTGGAATCCGTTCCTAAGGTCTTCCTCTATAATATGTTCAATAAAATTGAGTGGGGCAGTTTCTTTTTCCATGGATGAATTTATGAGAGTGCAAATTTACCAAAAAATACAACGTGAAGGATTTCCGGCTGAACAAATAAACTATTGCTCTATAGTTATGCAACGAACTATTAAAAAGACATTTGTAGTACCTTTGCAATATAAGATACAGAATTTTATTATTCTGAGGAAAAGCATAAAACAACATTGATTTGGACACGATAAAATTAAAGAATATAAGGGTATATGCGCACCACGGCTGTTTGGACGAAGAGGGACTTATTGGTTCGGACTATATGGTAAATTTGGAAGTGAAAGCCGATTTATCAAAAGCCGCCAAAAGCGATTCCTTGACCGATACGATCGATTATGTTGAACTTCAAACCATAGTACGGGAAGAAATGGCAGTCCGTTCGAATCTTTTGGAACATGTAGCCCAGCGCATCATCAACTCTATTTTTTCGCAAATAGAAATGTCAACGGTAGTTGAAGTTTCGGTTGCAAAAATAAATCCGCCCATTGGAGGAGATGTTGCGGAAGTACGAGTTACGATGAAAATGGAACGGGAAAAGTGATTTATAGGCGTCCATTTCAACTTAATCTTTTATATTTGCAATCTTATTGGAGCAAATGGCCTATATTGGAATTCTGTTTCCTTTAATTTTAATGGCATCGTGGCCGAGTGGCTAGGCTCAGCTCTGCAAAAG
>CAZMDY010000015.1:0-22524 GCA_964565295.1 uncultured Aequorivita sp.
CAAATTCAGAAATGGGGATTTACGAGTCGGAAATGGGGATTATGTACTAAGGCAATTTAAATTATGCCCGATTTCTAATTCGTTTGGTTTCGTTGTTTATTTTTCAGTGATTCCAGGGTTACCGACCAAACCTGGCATAAATTATAAACTCCTGGAAACAATATAACCACCAGTCCAGGCATTCTGGAAATTGAAACCACCTGTAATTGCATCAATGTTTAGAATTTCTCCCGCGAAAAACAGATTTTCGCAAATTCGGCTTTCGAAGGTTTTGAAGTTTACTTCCTTTAAATCTACACCACCAGCAGTTACAAATTCTTCTTTAAAAGTGCTTTTTCCACTAACTTGAAAAATTCCAGCAGTCAATTGATTTGCAATATTTTGAAGATTTCCTCGCGTAGCTTCCGCCCAAGTTAGCGTTTCACCTATTCCCGCAGCTTTCAATAGGTTCTGCCATAATCGTTTTGGAAGATCAAATTGAGCGTATTTTAAAAGTGTCTGTTTTCCCAAGGTGTTTTTTAGCGATTTTAGTTCATCCAAAATCTCTTCTTCGGAACTATTTTCCAACCAATTGACTTCAATCTTAAATTGATATTCCATAGGCTGTAAAATTCTTGCCCCCCAGGCAGAAAGCTTTAAAATGGCGGGGCCGCTCATTCCCCAGTGGGTTATTAAGAGAGGGCCGTGGTTTTCCAATATAACTTTGCTCCTTTCATCCAAAACTTTCACAGAGACATTGGTACTCAGCCCTTGTAGATCAATAATTCGAGAATCTTTAATGTTAAACGTGAAAAGTGAAGGCACTGGCGGAATTATAGTATGGCCAAAATCTTCAAGTAGTTTCCATATTTTTGGATTGCTTCCTGTGGCGACCACAATTCTTGCTGCCGAATAAACATCTGATGAGGTAGTAATAATAAACCCGTCGGAATCTTCCTCTATATTCTTTACGGGTTGGTTTCTCTGGATCGTTACACCCAGTCTTTCTGCCTCGGAAAGAAAACAATCGATAATGGTTTGCGAAGAATCCGAAACCGGAAAAATACGTCCATCTTCTTCAACTTTCAGTGGCACTCCTCTTTTTTCAAACCACTCCCAAATGTCACCTGTCATAAAAGTATTAAAAGGGCCGAGCAACTCTTTTTGGCCTCTTGGATAATTCTGGGAAAATTCCTTAGGAAGAAATTCTGCATGCGCTACATTGCATCGGCCGCCGCCCGAGATTTTCACTTTTGTTAGCACGTCCTTTCCTCGTTCAAGGATTAGAATCTCTCGGGAGGGATTCGATTCTGCGGCATTTATGGCTGTAAAAAAACCTGCGGCTCCACCGCCAATTATAGCCACATCAACCTTTTTCAAACCTTGTTCCATTGATGGGCGAAACTTTCACACAATTGAAGGGTTTCTTTAATGTCTTTGTTGGTGGTACGCGGGTTTATCAAGCACATCCGCAGAACAATTTGTCCATTGAGAACAGTTGTTACCAACAATGCTTTTTTTGAATCTACTACACTTTTCGATATATATTGGTTAAGGTCGTCCAATTCTTTTTCAGAAAGTTTGTTCCCAATGGGATTGTACCTGAAATTGATCACGGCCAAGGTTGCGGGCGAAATTACCTGCCACGCGGGGCTCTTACGAAGATAGGCTTCAGTGGCTTCCGCGAGGGAAATATTATAGGTTATGGCCTTTCGGAATTCGCCGAGACCAAATGTTTTGATGGACATATAGAATTTAAGAGCCCGAAAACGGCGGGTGAGTTCAATTCCGTGGTCGTAGAAATTTATTTCAGAGGTGTTACCTTCAATATCCCTTAAATATTCTGGTTTTTCGGTGAAAGCCCCTTTTAGCCAGTTGTGGTTCCTTACCAAAAGACATCCTATTTCATAGGGTTGATAAAACCATTTGTGTGGATCTATAGTAACCGAATCGGCTTTTTCAATTCCCTTTAAAAGAAGCTTTCCTTTATCTGAGAGAATTGCGAATCCACCATAGGCACCGTCGATATGGAACCAAATGTCCTCTTTTTTGCAGATTGCGGAAAGTTCCGAAAGCGGATCCACAGTACCTGTGTTCGTAGTTCCGGCTGTGGCTATCAAACAAAATGGCTGCAATCCCTTTATTCGATCCTTGGCGATCTCATTTTTTAGTTTATTGAGTGAAAATTTAAACTCGTTGTCCGTGGGAATGATCCGGATCTGATCTTTTTTAAAACCAAGAACGCGGATGGCTTTTATGTTTGAGGAATGTGCTTGGTCCGAAAGATAAATAATGCTCTTACTAAAATCATCGCCACATTTTACGGTCCGAGCGGCTATTAGAGCAGTCAAGTTCGCCATAGAACCTCCACTCGTAAAAATACCGCCGCCTTTTTTTTGTGGAAAGCCAAATATCTTTAAAAGCCACCGCATCGCAGCGATCTCCATTCCTGCAGCTGCCGGGGATGCCTGCCAACCTCCCGAAAACACGTTGAAACCAGAGGCCAGACCATCTGCCATTGCACTAATATAATTACTCGGACCCGGAACGAAGGAGTAGGATTTTGGGTGGGAAACGATATTGCTTCTGGTCATTACCTCCTCCAAAACAAACTGCAATACTTCATGCGGATCCGAAGGCCCCTCTGGTGCTTCTTCTTTGAACAACTGTTCCATTTCCGCACGTGTTCCAGAAACTACCGGCAGTTTTTCGTTCTGCGTAACAAAATGGTCCACAATGGCTTCCACAACTTTATAGCCATAACTCTTCATATTCTCTTGGCTCAATTCCAGGGTAGCTTTATTCTTGATCTTCACATTTCTGTTTTTTGGGATTCCTAAAGTGCAAAATTACGCTTTAGCAGAGGATTTATCGTTTTTTAAGAAAACAAAAAGCCCCAACAGGTCGGAGCTTTTTAAAAGTCTATATCGAAAAAGATGTTTATTGTACAATCAATTTCTTTGTAACAGAATGCGTCTGGTTACTAAAATCCACAAAATACATTCCAGAAGGAAGGTTTATTGGAAGAAGGTTGAATCCCTGAGAAACCGTTTCAGAGATTACAAGATTTCCTTGGACACCATAAATTCTAACCGTGTCAAAATCATGAATATTATTGAAATTCAATTCATTTTTCACGGGGTTTGGATAGAAGCTGAAATCGGCGATGGCCAAATCATCGATACCAACAGTTACTCCGCACAAGAAAGGTTCGAAGGCGACCTCTCCAAGAGTTGAATCGTCCACGCTGTGGAAAATAACATCCTCCACATCGGACGCAGTGCTCTCTTGTCCCTCTACCCAGCAGTTATGCTTTGCCGAAACAGGATTCGGGGTATTGTTGTAAAGCGCATATACTGCGCCGCCATTTCCATTGTCTGCAAAAATATTGCCGCCAGGGTTATTGATGTCGTCACCAAGATTGATGACAGCGGATTCCTGCAATGTAATTCCCCATAGGTTTCTTCTTATCTCATTTGTGGTAACGACCACTTCCGCCCCGATGGTTGTGGTTATTAGATTAATGCCACTTCCACCTAGTATTGGATTGCCTTGGATGTTATTGTCCTCAATGATATTATTTGAGATTACCGCAGAATCAACCGGTCCAAGGATTGTTATTCCATAACGATTGTCACTTATTATATTGTCATCTATAATGGCATTGATGCTGCCTCCCACAAAGTTTGAAATAGCAATACCTCCAGCCTGGTCCAGTGTAGGATCTCCAATAATTGTGTTTTGGATAATTTGCAATGGGTCGGAAGCCATTGTTGTGCCCAAATTTATCTGTGGGCGATTGCTGTTTTCTTGGTTATTGGCCTCGATATGGTTGTTGAAAATATACGCAGAAACGCTTGAATTGGCTGCAGATCCGATTGCCGCATACAAGTTTGAGGTGATGGAATTATTAGTTATTTGTGGCATCCCGCGCGACAATTGGATCACAGCGCTTGAGGTCGCTCCTCCCACGTTATTGGTAAGGGTGCAATTATCTATGGAAAATGTTTCGGTCAAAACCCGCAGGCCGCCTCCATATTCAATGGTCGCGTTTTTTATGTCAATTACAGAAAATTCTTCAAAACGGAAGCCTTCATATGGATTGGTTTGATCCGTAGCGGAAATGGTAACTGCATTGGAATCAACCGAAAAAGCCCCAAAAACAGTAATAAGTTTACCGGAATCAATCTTAAGAACCAAATCAGAATCGATATTCAGGGCATCGTTTTCTGAAACAACAAGGTTTCCGTGAAGGGTATAATCCGTTCCTGTTACGGTGATGGTCGTTGGGCTTGCTGTGGCAATATCGTCAAGTGTCCAAATAACGCCAGTATCTGGGGTGGTGTAATCTTGGGCAAAAGCCAAATTGATGACAAAAAAAGTCAAAAATGTAGAAGTGATAATGTTTTTCATAAGGTTTGTTTTTTATAGAACCACAAAATTACAATTATGACAATTCTTAAAAAAGTCATTCGCCGGATTTAGCATTTTGAAAATTGTTTATGAATTGGTCTGTGGGCTGTTTTATACTTGTAACTATTCTTGACCAGGAAAACCTGTGCTGGATTTGATTTCCTCAATTTGCAAAGTGTGTCTTGCTGTATGACCGGCCAAAAATAAAAGAGACTGATGGGCATCGGTGGAACCAGTGGGAGAAACGCTCACCCTACTGCGTAAGTCTTCTATGGGGGTGGTTTCCATAAAAGTGAAAATTTCAGCACGTTGATTTTTTAAATCGTTCAGGGCGATTTGGGCATCCTCATATTTTCCCTCGGGCAACAATATATCAGGCGCTTTGAATTTTTCACTTCTATCGGAGGCCATTGTCACTATCTCTTGATCAGTGAGGGTGATTTCAGAGATTTGTTCAGGGTTCTCGGGTTGTAACATGCCTTCTTTTATCATTCCAAAGATCATCCCTTCGGTTAGCACAATATGCTCCAGGCATTGGCTGATGCTCCAAGATTCTTCCGAAGGTTTAAAGTGTAATTGTTCTTTGGTCAATCCAGAAATTGTTTGCTCTAAAGTATTGTAAGTCTCTTTATAATAATTGGTTGCAAACGCTTTGTCGTTGACCGGGCTTTCTTGGTTTTCAAGAATTTCCTTCAATTTATTCAAACCTGTCGCAAAATCTTTGTCCATATTATAAAACAGGCCCATCAAGTTCCAAGGATAGGGCGTTGTCCATGAAATTCCCCATTTTACGAGGGTTTGGCCTGGAGCTTGTTCTTCAACGACAATATAACCCTTGCTGGGAGTATCATCAAAATCGTAAAAAAACATATCGGATTCCATCCGTTTCCCTTCTTCTATTTTGGTGATTACCTGAGCTCCTCTGCCCATTTTTTCACTGTCCCAGCTATATTTGAAGCCTTCCGTTCCGTCCTCTCCCTCCGAGGTTGTTTCCATATTAGGATCGGAAAGTTGCCAAACGCCAAAATTATCCTGATTCTTTACATATTTAATGTAATTGAAAACCTCCTGCTTGGGTTTGTTAATGACAACTTGGCCTTCACTGTTGGATTCTTTAGGCACAAATAAAGCGACAACCAACGGAATAGCGATGATTGCTAGAATTACGATAACGACTTTTTTTAATGTTTTCATCTCATGCTGATTTTTTGTCCATTCTATTTTTATGTATGGATTTTCATTTCTTGGAATGCAACCCGAACATATTTCCTTCGGTATCTAAGCACATTGAGCAGAATCCGTGTTCGCCGAGCGACATTTTGGATTGGTGAACTTTTCCGCCCGCAGCTTCCACTCTGCTTTCTTCAACGGCACAGTCGTCGCACTGAAAATAGATGATTGTTCCGCCCATTCCGGAGGGCATATCGTTCATTTTCACCAAAGCTCCGGCAGCATTTGGACCATTTTCCATCCACGGAAAAAATGACATTTGCATTTCGGGCATTCCTTCCATTTCTGGAGCGTCTGCTATTTGTACATTTAGAACATTACTGTAAAATTTCTTGGCCCGTTCCATATCGTTGACATAGATTTCGAACCAGCATACGGGGTTTTGTTGTTGTTTCATATTTGATTTTTATAGGTTTTAGATTTTCAGGATTGGGTTTTAATATTTTAATTGTTACTTGGAAAATTGATCATCCAACAAACGCCGAATTTATCGATAAACGAACCGAAGTAATCGCCCCAGAACATATCTGACATTGGCTTTTCCACTTTCCCTCCGGCGGAAAGTCCGCTGAAAATCCAATCCTGGTTTCAAAAGTGGATGTTGATAATCTTTACTAAGAAATTCCTGTTTCATATATTGGAGACAAGAAAGACTTAAGACCGCTTTACTGAGGACTTAATACGTAGTACCTCAAATGAATGACGATTTTCAATAGTAGTGTTTATAAGATTTATTCTTGAATAATTATTTTTAAGCTTTGAAAAAACAACTTCATAAAAACCATAAGGATTCAGGACGATATTCAGATTTCCATTAATTTTTATACCGGACAACGATGATTTCCAATAAGGCTTAAAGATACTATTTGCTGTAATAAATCATTCGTGGATAGAAGAAAATTTTCGAACGAATCCTGGATCCCACTGATCAGCACACTAAAATAAAAAACCCTTGAAAACACAGAGGTTACAAGGGTTTTAAGGTGGTGCCTCCAAGAATCGAACTAGGGACACACGGATTTTCAGTCCGTTGCTCTACCAACTGAGCTAAGGCACCTTTTATAGAGAGGGCAAATATAAGGCTATTTTCATTTCTGCAAAATATTATTCAAAAAATAACCTCTAAAATAACATCCTTTTAATAACACCGTAACACAGAGTTGAATAACAATTTGTACTTTTGACTCCTTTAAATAAAAAAATGAATCTTGTAGTAGATGTAGGAAATACCTATGTAAAACTGGGAATATTTGACGCCGAAGGGCTTAATCATAAGAAAAGCTTTGCCAAACAAAACTTATTCTCCGTCCTTGAAGAAATCTACACTGGATTTCCGAAGATCCGGAACGTCCTGGTTGCTTCCGTGGGCCAATTGGATACACAACAATCGGAAATGCTCGAACGACGCTTCTCCGCAATGCATTTAAACCAGGAAACCAAGGTTCCGTTTACCAACAAATACAATACACCAAAAACTTTGGGCACCGATCGGATAGCACTAATAAGTGCAGCTTCGCAACAATTCCCAAATCAAAACGTTTTGGTGGTCGATGCAGGCACCTGCATCACCTATGATTTTATTAATTCGGACTGTGAATATCTGGGAGGAGCCATTTCGCCTGGGATAGCTATGCGTTATCAAGCTTTGCATTCATTTACCGCACGATTACCACACTTAAATTTGCAAAGACCGGAAAACTTGGTGGGCAATTCCACTACGGATTCAATCCATTCTGGGGTGATAAATGGAGTTTTGTTTGAAATTGAAGGTTTTATTGATAACTATAATGGTAAATTTGCCGGTCTAAAAGTTATTTTGACCGGTGGAGACACACATTTTTTGCGTGGTAGTTTAAAAAATGACATCTTTGCCAACCCAAATTTTTTGTTGCAAGGTCTGAACCATATTTTGGAATATAATATACGTTAATGTGTAGAAAAACGATAATTGGAATTTTTTTATTGATCGCGGGCAGTTTGGTAGCCCAAGAAGGAACCACTTCGCCTTATTCCTTTTATGGCATTGGAAATCTTAAATTCCGCGGTACGGTCGAGGATCGCACTATGGGTGGAATCGGGGTCTTTTCGGACAGCATTCACCTGAACCTTCAGAATCCAGCCGGTTTTGCGGCTCTGAAACTTGTCAACTTTTCCATTGGGGCGAGCCATCAAACGAGCAAACAAAAAAATGCCGACCAAGATCAAAATGTATCCACAACTTCTTTGGAATATCTCGCCATAGGCGTCCCAATGGGCAAAATGGGACTCGGATTTGGGCTTATGCCTTATTCAACTGTGGGATATCATTTCTACTCCAATCTCGAGAATGGTAGATCCGAATATTATGGTAATGGCGGGCTAAACAAAGCGTTTCTTTCATTGGGATACCAAATAACGCCTGAACTCGCTATTGGAGTGGACGCCAACTACAACTTTGGAAAAATTAAGAACACCGTTATTTCACAACAAACGGATCTTCAATATGGAACCCGGGCACAAAACAGTTCCGAACTTTATGGGTTCAGTTTTAATTTTGGAGCGATATACAAAAAAATGATTACCAGTGAGTTGGAGCTTTCCGGTTCGGCCACTTATACCCCAGAAACCCCTTTGAAATCAGATAACTACCGAAAGCTCGGGACGGTTTCAATCTTGCCAATGGGAATCTATACAGTGGAAGAGCGGGATGTGGAACTGGAAAGTACAGAATTTAGTTTTCCCTCACAGTTCACCATTGGGGCAGGACTTTCCCGGCCGAAATACTGGGGGGTTGGGATAGAATACACGCTTCAGGAAACCAGTAATTTTTCCAATAGAACTTTCTCCGTGGAAAATGTTACCTATGAAAACGCCTCAAAATTCCGGGTGGGAGGATTTTATATTCCAAATTTCAACTCTTTCGATAATTATCTGGATCGTGTTGTTTACAGGGCCGGAGTGCGATTTGAACAAACCGGATTAAACGTGGGCGGACATGATATTAACGAGTTTGGCATATCTTTTGGTTTAGGCATGCCAGTTGGCCGATTGTTCTCAAACATAAACCTTGGATTTGAAGTTGGACGACGAGGAACCACAAGTTATGGACTGATCCAAGAAAACTTTTTCAATACCTTCTTGAGCTTTTCATTAAACGACCGTTGGTTCGAAAAACGATTTATCGATTAACACCATTAATATTAATATCATGAAATTTAGATTCCTTTTATTCTTCGCTTCACTTTTGTTTTCTGTCTCAGGAAATATATTTGCCCAGGCACCCGATGACTGCGCCATTACTCTATCCTATTTTATTGAGCCCGCAAAAACAAAAAACTATGAAGCGGCACTTCCCCATTATGAAAAAGTAATTAAGGAATGTCCTAAAGCTAGTCTTGCCACATACCAGTATGCTGTAAGGATGTTCGAATATTTTATAGATCAAGGCGATAAAAGCAAGGTAAACGACTTAATCCAAGCATGGCAACTCCGACTTGCGAATTTTCCAGAAAACACAACTGAAGGAGAAGTATTGATGACCATTGCGCAATTAAAATTCGACAATAATATCGGTACAAAGGAAGAGCAGTTCAAAGCTTTTGACGATGCGTTTAAAAAAGATCCCGAGAACTTCACAAGCGGGAAAAGTCTATATACTTATTTTTCACTCGGTGTCGATCTTTTCAACGAAGGAAAAATGAAGCTTTCCGAGATATTTAAACTCTATGATGAGGTTACTTCCAAAATCGAAACAGAGAAAAACAATCTGGCGGAGAAATTGACCATTTTAATGGACAAAGAAGCAAATGGAGCTGGCCTAAACGATAGGGAGCAACGCAATAAGAATGTGTATGAAAACAATCTGGGAGTCTACGCCACCGTGGAAGGCAGTGTTGATGCAAAATTAGGACAATTGGCCGATTGTGAGAACCTCATTCCTTTTTATGAAAAGGATTACGAAAGCAAAAAAGACGATATTGATTGGATAAAAGCCGCCAGTAACAGACTGGATGCCAAAAATTGCGACAGCCCACTATCATCAAAATTGGCCGCTCGACTGCATGTCTTGGAACCCAGTGCGGTTTCCGCCTATTTGCTCGGAAAACAAGCCGAATCAGAAGGAAGATCTTCCAAAGCTTTGGAGTATTTTAACCAAGCAGCTGACTTGGAAAAAGACAATTCCAAGAAATCCCGAATCTATTACAGTATAGCGGAAAACTACCGTAAGAAAGGAAGCTATAGCTCTGCAAGGACCTATTTTAACAGAATGTTGGAGGTAAGACCTTCTGCTGGAATAGCATATTATAAAATTGGGCAAATGTATGCCGATAGCGCCAACGATTGTGGAACCACTGTTTTCGAAAAAAGAGCAATGTATTGGCTTGCCGCCGATATGATGGACAGAGCAGCGCGAGTGGACGGCACATTGGCTACAAATGCAAAGGCAACAGCAGACAACTACAGACAGCGTGCACCACAACCCACCGATATCTTTAGTGAAGGAATGGCAGGAAAAACCATTACCTTTAACTGTTGGGTCGGGGGAAGTGTCCGAGTTCCTAATTTATAAGAATGTACAAAACCAAATATATGTTTAAAAGCGTGGTGGCTCTATTTATGGCCGTCACGCTTTTTGCGTGTGAGGGAAATTACCAGAACGTAAAAAACTTCAACCTCTCCGACGGCGCTCCCATAGCCATTGGAAAGAACATAAACTTTAAATACACCGATTCGGGTAAATTAGTTACCAATCTTTTGGCAGACAAACTTTTGGATTTTTCAAATATCGAATTTCCCTATAAAGAATTTCCCGAAGGAGTTGAGGTTCATTTTTGGGACGAAGAAAAGAAGGAAAGTATTGTAACCGCAGATTATGGAATTCAGTACGACCAAACGGGCCTAATCGATTTGCGCAAAAATGTGGTAGTAATTACTTCCGATAGCGTAATTTTGAAAAGCGACCAACTTTATTGGGACCAGAAAAACAGTTGGGTGTTTACGGATCAACCCTACCGTATCAATTTTAAGGACGGCTCCTATAATGAAGGGGAAGGTTTTGACAGCAACCAAGATTTTACCATATTTTTATCCAGAAGAAACCAAGGAGTCCAACTAATAGACAATAACAAAACGAACGATGAAAACTAAAATAGCAATAATTGTAGAATACTTATATTTGGTAATGGCAGTATTTTTTACCTATGAAACCATTAATAATTGGAATGAAAACCCAAGCAGAGCTTATCTTTTCCTTGCTTTTGCCGTGGTTTCTGTCTTTATGTTTTTCTTCAGAAGAAAGTTTAGAAAGAAAATGGAGGAAAGACACAGACAGTAGTCACATTCATTCCAACTATATTCTTAAAGTATAGGTAAAAAAAACACCTTTATAAATAACCAGTCCGGAAGGATTTTTTTGAATTCGATGTTAATTTAAAATCTATATGGCTTCCAGTATATTGATAATTATTGGTATGATCATCCTATCCGCTTTTTTTTCGGGGATGGAGGTTGCCTATGTTTCTTTCAATAAAATACACATTGAAATTGAAAAGAAGCAAAATGGTTTTTTGGCGACAATACTTAAAAAACTGACCAAACGCCCTTCAAAATTCATTGCTACAATGTTAGTGGGCAATAATATCGCTCTGGTAATTTACAGCATTCTCATGGGCGAATTGCTTATGAAATTCATTCCAGTTACAGGATTTGGCAGTCTGCTGATCCAAACAATCATTTCCACTTTGGTCCTACTGCTTACCGCAGAATTTCTTCCAAGGGTTTTTTCTCAGATTTTTGCCAACAAGCTTTTTAAAATATTTGCCCTCCCCGCCTATTTTTTCTACATCTTGTTTTCGTTTATTTCTGAGTTTGTAATGTGGTTGTCGGAAATTTTGCTCAAATATGTTTTTAGATCCAAAGACGACTCCGTACAATTGACTTTTAGCAAACAGGAATTGGGCAATTATATTTCGGAACAAATGGAGATTGTGGAAGCCACTGAAGAAATAGATTCAGAAATACAGATTTTCCAAAATGCACTGGATTTCTCGGAAATAAGAAGCCGTGAAGCCATGATACCCCGAACCGAGATCGTTGCCGTGGATATTGAAACCCATCCTAAGGAACTCGCCAAAATATTTACAGAGACTGGCCTTTCAAAACTTCTGGTATATAACGAAAATCTTGACAACATTGTTGGCTATATCCATTCATTTGAACTTTTCAAAAAACCTCAAAAAATCAAGGATATGCTTATGCCAGTCGTTTTTGTGCCAGGAACCATGTTGGCAAAGGATGTGATGAACATCCTAAGCAAAAAAAGGAAAAGTATTGCCGTTGTGGTAGATGAATATGGCGGCACAAGCGGCATAATTACTGTGGAAGATGTAATTGAGGAGCTCTTTGGCGAAATTGAAGATGAATATGACCAAGTAGAACTGATAGAGGAAAAGTTAGGCAATGGCCATTTCCGGTTTTCAGCACGTTTGGAAGTGGATTACATCAATTCAGAATACGATTTGGACCTTGAGGAAAGTGAGAATTATGAAACTCTCGGAGGACTGATTGTCAATTTCACAGAAGAAATTCCACAGCAGGGAGAAAAGGTAATTATAGATGGAAACACTTTCACTATCATAGAAGTTTGCAGCACAAAAATAGAACTCGTAGAACTAATGGTTCCTTCGGATGGATAGTTTTTTTACTGTCTTTTGTTTTTTTCCTATTTACTTTTTTATTAATGATAGGAAAATGGTATTTTCGCCCCCTGAATAATTGAAAGGAAACCCTTTATCCCTTCTTCTCGATTATCGGGAAAATAAGTAATTCACAACGATTAACCGCTCCATCCATAGGTTTTTGATGGAGAAAAGAATAAAATTTGAACTTACATGGCAATCTTAAACAGCATTAGACAAAGAGGGATTTTTCTTATCCTCATTATTGCAATGGCGCTTTTCGCCTTTATTTTGAGCGACGTTTTGACCAGTGGCGCCGGAATGGGGCCGAAAGGACAGACCAATATCGCCACTATCAATGGAGTCGATATTCCTCGTCAAACTTTTATGGAAGAAGTCGACATGGTCCAACGGAATTATGGCGCAAATGCAACTACCAATCAAGTAATGAATATGGTGTGGGAACAAGAGTTGAGAAGGGTAATTCTTGAAGAACAATTTGAAAAATCCGGAATTTCCGTTGAAAAAGCACAGCTGGACAATGCACTAAAATCTTCATTGGCAAACAATAGCACTTTTTTGAATGAAGCCGGACAAGTGGACGACGGAAGGATCCAAGAATATATCGCCAGCATTAAATCCTCATCGCCACAAATGTACCAGCAATGGATCAAATTTGAACAAGATATCGCTGAAGGGGTAATGCAAAGCATGTATTTCAACCTTGTTAAAGGTGGACTGCGAAGCACCATGACTGAAGGGGAACAAGAATATCACTTTCAAAACGACAACATCAACATCAATTACGTACTGATTCCGTATAGTTCTATCGAAGAAGAAATAACAGTAACTGATAGTGAAATAAACAAATATGTTTCGGCCCATAAGGATCAATTCCAAACAGAAGCGAAAGCCGATGTCCAATACATTCTTTTCTCTGAACGGCCATCCGATGCGGATATAGAGGAGGCTAAAGAAGACATCTCTGCCCTGTTGAACAACAGAGTGGAATTTAACAACGAAACTAAATCCAATGATTCAGTCCCAGGATTCCGAACGGTCGAAAATTATCAGGAATTTGTAAATATACATTCCGATGTGCCATATTCAGATAGATGGATGTTTAAAGAAGATTTGGCCCCATCTGTTGCCGATACACTTATAAATATGGAAAAAGGCGATGTGTATGGTCCGTACAAACTTGACAACACCTTAAACTTGACCAGAGTAGTCGACACCAAAAGAATGCCCGACTCTGCGGAATCAAAACATATCCTTATCCGATATGTGGGCACTATGCGAGCTCCAGAAAACATAACCCGTACAAAGGAAGATGCCCAGAAACTAGCAGACAGCCTATTGTCCGTAGTGAAAAGGGACAAATCCAAGTTCGCAGACCTTGCCTTAGAATTTTCAGATGATGGCTCAAAAGATAATGGCGGCGATTTGGGAACTTCAACACCAGGAAGAATGGTCCCTCCGTTCGACCAATTCATCTTTAACAACCCAACAGGTTCCATTGGATTGGTAGAAACTGACTTTGGATTCCATATAGTCGAGGTAGGGGAACAGTCCGAATCCAAAAAAGCCATTAATTTGGCTACCATTGTCAAAAACCTACAACCTACGGAAAGAACCATAAATGAGGTTTTCTCAGCCGCCACCAAATTTGAAGTGGCAGTTGGCAAAGGCGATTTTGTCCAAATTGCCAAAGAACAAAATTTAGAAGTAAAACCAGTCAATAGGATTGGTATAATGGATGAATCCATTCCAGGGATTGAAAGTAACCGATCTATCGTTAATTGGGCTTTTGAAAATTCCACCGATGTGGGCGACATAAAGCGTTTCAGCATAAATGACGGCTACGTTATTGCCCAATTGACACGTCGCAACGAGAAAGGTCTTATGCCAGCCTCCGAGGCTTCGGCAACAGTAAAACCTATTCTCATCAAAGAAAAGAAAGCCAAGAAAATTAGAGAATCTATTTCCGGAAGTACCATGGAGGAAATCGCCAAAAACCAAAACGTTTCCGTTCAAACTGCTACGGAAATTACTATGGCCAATCCTCGTATAGCAAATGTTATGGAACCTAAGGTAGTGGGAATGGCATTCGGAACCGCGACTGGCGAAACAACCCCTTTGATCGATGGCAACGAAGGAGTATATATGGTAAGGGTTAACGCTTTTAATCCTGCACCAAAATTAGAATCCTATGTCAGTCAGGCCAATCAATTAAATACTAAAGAAGTCCCTGCATCCCAAGGTCGGGTTATTGAAGCGCTTAAAAAGAAAGCAAAGATTGAGGACCATCGTGCCAATTTCTATTAAAAACAAATACACTTAAATTTAAAAGCCTTGTTCCAACTGGATCAAGGCTTTTGTATTTTATTTGCAAATCTGAAAGAGCGTAACTAAAGAATAATAAGTAATTTTAGGGTTTATATTTTTTTTGAAAAAGCTATTATGGAACAAGACGAAATTTTAAAATCGATAAACCAAAAATACAAGGATCTCGGAGAGAATGCGGATACTTATTTCGCAGGTCTTCTTCAAACAAAACCAATCACATACTGGGATTATATTCAAGTGGACACATTGCTCACGCTTCAAAAAACCAGAACCGATTTTAAGGATGAGAAAATTTTTGTGATGTACCACCAAGTTACGGAACTCACTTTAAAAATGATGATCCATGAAATCCAACAACTTTCCGAAGGAGAAAATCTTCCAGAAGCGACTTGGTTGACAAAAATGGACAGATTAAAGCGGTATACACGAATGCTCATCACTTCCTTCGATATCATGAAGGACGGAATGAGTTATGAGGATTATAATATCTTTCGGGCCGCCCTTACTCCAGCAAGCGGATTTCAGAGCGCCCAATTTAGGATTCTGGAACTCTATATGACCCGTCTAAGAAACTTGATCAATTTCGAAGGGAGAAAACGCCTTCCTGATAATCCAGGCTTAGATGATTATTTTGATAATATTTACTGGAAAGATGCCGGATTGGATCGAAGAACTGGTAAAATGTCACTCACCCTACGGCTTTTTATGGAAAAATATGAAGACGATTTTAAGCGGCTTGCCAAGAAAGTCGAAGGGAAAACAATTGAAGAGCGTGTCGAACAAATGGAAAATCCATCGAACGAATTAAAAGAAAAACTGAAGCAGTTTGACCATTTCTACAATGTGGCCTGGCCTATTGTGCACTTGGACACAGCTCAATATTTTTTGGATAGCAAAGGCGAAACCAAAGCCGCCACAGGAGGTTCGGAATGGAAAAAATACCTACACCCAAAATTTCAACAGCGAAAATTCTTCCCAAAACTTTGGTCTACTGAAGAGTTGGAAAAATGGGGCGAGTAAGCATATATTGAAGAATTCATTTCCCTCAGAGGAGGAAAAACCATTTTTAGACAGATGAAATATCTTATTCTAATTTTGTTTATTGCGCTTTCTTTTCAGGCGAATTCCCAAATCCTTAACGTCGAATCCTTACGAAAAGTAACGGATACCTCGGGTTTTTCAGGATCTGCGAGTCTTGATTTTTCGCTAAAGAAGGATCTTAATGAATATTTTGGATTTCGTACAAATATGCACGTTCAGTACAAGATGAACAAACATTTGGTGCTGATAAAGAACGACTTGGAGTTCCAAAGGATTGAAGGTAATAAATTTGCAAATAGCGGCATATCGCACCTCCGATACAATTATAAGATCTTCCCGAGAATCACTTGGGAAGTGTTCATACAGGCCCAATACAACAAAGTTTCAAAAATTAATTTTAGAGGGCTTTTAGGAACGGGCCCAAGGTTCAAACTCAGCGACTCTGAACGGTTCAATTTTTATGTTGGAACTTTGGTTATGTATGAACAAGAGGAACTGGATGACGACTTAACCCCTATCGAACGGGACATCCGCGGCAGCGCCTATTTCTCATTTTCCCTATATCCACGGCAAAATATTTCTGTAATAAGCACAACCTACTATCAGCCACAGCTTAGTGAATTTAAGGATTATCGCATTTCCAGCCAAACATCCCTGCTTATAAAAATGTTTGAGAACCTTTCGTTCAAAACAACCTATACCTATATTTATGACGAATTTCCGGCGGAGGGAATTCCCAAATCCCAATACAGTTTTACCAGCGGAATTGCCTATACCTTTGGTTAACCTTTAGATTTTGAATCGTAGAATTCCGTCGAAACATCCGTAAAAAAGTTTTTGCACCTCTAACCTAAAAATTGCGATATGAGCTATACAGAAGAAGCAGCCAGATTCTTGGAACAACGTGGTTTTGATCGGCCGGAAGTTGGAATAATCCTTGGCAGCGGTCTGGGGAAAATATTGGAATATATGCAGATAGAAAAGGAAGTGAGCTACAATCATATTCCCAATTTTCCCACTGCAACCGTCGAATTTCATAGAGGGAAACTGATCTTCGGGTCCTTGGAGGGTAAAAAAGTTGTGGTTATGCAAGGGCGTTTTCATTTTTACGAAGGCTATTCCCTGCGAGATATCACTTTCCCCGTAAGGGTAATGAAGCTACTTGGAATTGAGCGACTTTTGATAAGCAATGCAGCGGGCGCGATAAATCCAAACTTCAAAAAAGGGGAACTGATGCTGATCGATGACCATATTAACCTTCAAGGAGGTTCACCTCTTGCTTTTAAAGGTGTTGAACATCTCGGGGAACGATTTGTGGATATGAGCGCTCCTTACAATTTGGAGATGATTGAAAAACTACAGGAAATTGCCAAAGAACAAAATATAAGACTTCACAGAGGAATTTATGCAAGCGTTGTTGGCCCGCAATTGGAAACCCGAGCCGAATATCGATACTTGAAAATTATTGGTGCCGATTCGGTAGGAATGAGCACGGTTCCAGAAGTGATCGTTGCCAACCATCTTGAGCTCCCTGTTGTTGCCATTTCTGCACTTACCGATGATTGTGATCCCGACAATCTAAAACCTGTGAACATCGAGGATATTCTCGAAATGGCAGCCAAAGCAGAACCGGATTTAATCGTTTTGTTTAGGGAGTTGGTGCGACGGCTATAAGCACATCAATGCGCCTCCAACCAGTTTTCACCAACTCCGAGGTCAACATCCAACGGAACGGTAAGTTTATAGGCATTTTCCATTTCGTGTTTAACCATTGCTTTTAGTTTTTCAAGTTCGGGTTTGTAGGCATCGAAAACCAATTCGTCATGCACTTGCAACAACATCTTGCTTTGGTACTTTTCTTCTCTCAATTTCTTGTGAATATTGATCATCGCTATTTTGATAATATCTGCCGCACTTCCCTGGATCGGGGCGTTTACGGCATTTCTTTCTGCAGCGCCACGTACCACTTGATTGCCCGCATTGATGTCCTTTAAATAGCGCCTTCGTCCCAAAACGGTTTGTACAAAACCATTTTCACGAGCGAAATTTATTTGCTCGCTGATATAGTTGCGGAGTTTTGGATAGGTTTTGTAGTACGTCTCAATCAAATCCTTCGCCTCGCCTCGGGAAAGTTCGGTCTGGTTGCTCAATCCAAATGCGGAAACACCATAAATAATACCGAAATTCACGGTCTTGGCAGTGCCTCTCTGTTCTCGTGTAACTTCATTTAAAGGCACATTAAAAACTTTTGCAGCGGTGGACGCATGAATATCTTCTCCATTCTTAAAAGCTTCAATCATATTGTCTTCTTCACTCAAAGCGGCAATAATGCGGAGTTCTATCTGTGAATAATCCGCAGCCATCAAAACATAATCGTTGTTGCGTGGAATAAAGGCTTTTCGAACTTGCCTTCCTCGTTCAGTCCTAATGGGGATATTCTGAAGGTTCGGGTTGTTGCTGCTCAAACGGCCGGTAGCGGCCACAGTTTGCATGTAATCTGTATGGACCCGTCCTGTTGAAGGCTCCACTTGTGCAGGAAGCGCATCTACATACGTACTTTTCAGCTTTGCTAGTCCGCGAAATTCCAGAACATCCCGAATTATTTTATGATCCTTTGCCAAATAGGACAATACATCTTCTGCAGTTGAATATTGACCTGTTTTGGTTTTTTTTGGTTTGTCTATAAGTTTCAATTTTCCGAAGAGAATGTCGCCCAACTGTTTTGGAGATGCAATATTGAAGTTTTCGCCGGCTTCTGAATAAATTTCCTTTTCCAGGCGTAGGATATCACTGTCTAAAGCTTCGGATAGGGAGCCTAGGAATTCTTTGTCCAGGTTTATCCCTTCCAATTCCATATCAGCCAGAACGCGTAGCAGCGGCACTTCAATTTCATCGAATAGTTCTTGTGTATTTGCTTCGCCCAGTTCTTTTTCGAAATATTCCTTTAGCTGGAAAGTGATGTCCGCATCCTCCACAGCATATTCTGTTTGTTTTTCAATATCCACATCGCGCATGCTGAGTTGGCTTCTGCCTTTTTTCCCGATCAATTCAATTATTGGCATAGGCGAATAGTTGAGATAAGTCTCGCTCAATACGTCCATACTGTGGCGCATATCTGGGTTGATTAAATAATGGGCCAACATGGTGTCGAACAATTTCCCTTCTACGGTTATATCGTATTTTGCGAGAACCTTAATGTCATATTTTAAATTTTGGCCGATTTTTTGGATAGATCGGTCCTCAAAAAAAGGCCGCAAACTTTCGAGGATTTGCTGGGTTTCATCTTTATTTTCAGGAAAGGGTACATAAAATCCTTTCCCTTTTTCCCAAGAAAACGCAATGCCAACCAATTCTGCATTCAATGCGTTTAGGCTTGTGGTTTCTGTATCAAAGCAGACGCTTTTTTGCTGCATTAAAGTTTGTAGGAAAAGCTTCATTCCCATTCCTGGGAAAACAGTTTGGTAAAAATGTTCTGTAGAGTTCAGGGTCGTTCGTGAACTGAAGACTTTTATTTCGTCCAAAGCTTCACCATTACCTCCAAATAGGGAAAATTGTCCGCTTCCAGCTGGCATGGGGGTTTTGGTTGTCTTTTCGCTAGGTGTAGTCTGGGCGATGTCGGCATTCTCTTCCGTAGAAAACAATTTTAGGAATTGATCTTTTAATCTTCGAAATTCCAACTCCTCAAAGATCTGTTGTACTTTTTCCCCATCGGGCATTTTAAGTTCATAATCTTCTTCATTGAAGGTTACGTCACAAGTAGTGCATATGGTCGCGAGTTTTTTTGAAAGGATACCCAATTCCGCATATGCTTCAATTTTCTCTTTCATTTTTCCTTTCAGCCTATCGGTATTGGCCAAAAGATTTTCCAAAGAGCCATATTCAGCAATAAATTTTTTTGCCGTTTTATCGCCCACTCCTGGAAGTCCTGGGATATTGTCGCTTGTGTCGCCCATCATTCCCAAGTAATCAATAACCTGTTCTGGACGTTCTACCCCAAATCGTTTTTGTACTTCCGGAATTCCCCATATTTCAATGGCATTGCCCATTCGTGCTGGACGGTACATAAAAATATTCTCGGAAACAAGTTGGGCAAAATCCTTATCGGGCGTAACCATAAAAACTTGATAACCTTCTTTTTCCGCCTGTTGTGCCAAAGTTCCGATAATGTCATCGGCCTCCAACCCCGAAAGTTCCACACAAGGGATGTTCATCGCCCTAATAATTTCCTGGATTATGGGAACGGATTGTCTGATAACATCAGGTGTAGCGTCTCGATTTGCTTTGTAATCAGGAAAAAGTGCAGTCCGGTCAACACTACCGTCTTTGTCAAAACACACTGCAAGATGGTCAGGACGTTCACGACGGATCACATCGAAAAGCGAATTCATAAACCCAAGAATAGCTGAAGTATCCTGCCCCTTGGAGTTTATGGTCGGGTTTTTTATCAAGGCGTAATATCCTCTAAAGATAAGAGCGTATGCATCGAGCAGGAAAAGACGTTTTTGGGGGATCATATTTTCTGTTTGAAATGTTGTTGATCGCAATGGATTCGAAAGCTGAAACCTCTTCGTAATTCCACCGCGCAAAAGCAACGTGGGATTTGCCTCAAAAATATAAAGAACCCTTCACAATTACTTGCGATTTGCGCAAAAAAGAGAGTTGATCTGAAATCGTTAATTTTAAGTGAATCGGACGGGGTATCAATGATCACTTGCTAACTTTACCGATTATTTTTCTATGCGCTGGATTATATTTATTGTTGTTTATATTCTTATTGATATCTATGCCTTTCAGGCCATTCGGACAGTTATAAAGAAACCTTGGTTTCATAAACTGTTCTTTCTGGTTTCTGTGGCTCTTTTGATAGGGCTTTACTACGAACTTTCTGTTGCCCGCAGCAGAAATATGTATTTTTTTGGATTCTTTCTGGCAGTTTTTGCGCCAAAATTGCTTATTACAATTTTTATGGTTGGAGAAGATATCGTACGAATTATAACCGGTATCTTCAAGAAAATTACGACAAACCAAGAAACTCCTTTTTTGGTTTCCCGAAGAAAATTCGTGAGTACAATAGCACTGGGAATTGCAGCCCTCCCTTTTGCATCTTTGCTCTATGGAATGATAGAAGGAAAGTACAATTATAAAGTCTTAAAATATTCCTTGGAATTTGATGATCTTCCCAAAGCTTTTGATGGATATACCATTACCCAACTGAGCGATATGCATTGCGGAAGCTTCGACAATCCGGATAAGGTTGAATACGCCATCAATTTGGCAAATGAACAAGGGAGTGATTTAATAGCCATTACAGGCGATTTGGTCAACAATACATCTGACGAACTATTGCCATGGAAGGATCTGTTTTCTACCTTAAAAGCAAGGGACGGGGTTTATTCAATTCTCGGGAACCACGATTATAGCGATTATGCAAGATGGGATAATGAGAAGCAGAAAGAAATGGATTTTGAACAAATGAAAACGTTTCAGAAGGAAATGGGGTGGAAATTGCTAATGAATGAAAACCAGTACATAGAAAGAAATGGTCAAAAAATAGCCGTGCTCGGAGTAGAAAACTGGGGTTTGAACGGTTTTAAACAAGCTGGTGATCTGGACAAAGCATTTGAGGGAATTTCGGAAACGGATTTTAAAATTTTAATGAGCCATGATCCCAGCCATTGGCAAGCTAAGATAAAGGAGGATCCACGCAATTTCCAGATCACCCTGAGCGGCCATACCCACGGAATGCAGTTTGGGATTGAGATACCAGGTTATCTCAAATGGAGCCCTATTAAATATAGATATGAGAATTGGGCTGGAATTTATAAAGAATATGGCCGCTATATAAATGTGAACCGGGGCTTTGGGTTTTTAGGTTATCCCGGGCGGGTTGGGATCTGGCCGGAAATCACGGTCATCCAACTTAAAAAGAAACAGAATACAGTATAATTTTCGGGAAATGTTATATTTGTATTATTATGTTGAACATAAATCCTTAGGCGTATGTCCAAATTTGGTGAATTAATTGACACCCGCATTCCTGTGTTGTTGGATTTTTTTTCCTCCGCAGATGATGCCAGTACAGCATTGAATCCGGTACTTCGTGATGTTGCGGCCGCGCTCGGCGATTCGGCAAGGGTTATAAAAATAGATGTTGACAAAAACAAAGAACTCGCCGAAGCCTTGCGCATCAAAGATCTCCCTACTTTAATGATCTACAAAAATGGCGAAATGAAATGGCGCCAAAGTGGCGAGCAGGATGCCAAAACATTGACGGATCTTGTTAATGAATATATCTGATTCTTTTTTTCTAATTATCAATATCTGAATTCCACCCGTATCTTATTGATGAGGCCTTCTGCGTGAATATTATAAAAAGCATCGTCCGAGTTACTGGTTTTTTGAAGGACAGGACGGCGGGCAATATTCGGCCAAGAGCATCCCGAACATTTACCCTCGCTGGTGCGCGATTGCATCGCGTTCCTACACGTATCCTATGGAAACGCCACATCCACATAAATCCGGTAGCAGCATGATTGGTTTTTAGGCCAGAAGATTATGTGTACAGTAGTGCAGTGGATTAGGCTGATGAAAAAGGCCTGCTGGACAACATTGTGGTTTTTCAGTATTTTGGATGAGAGGAATTGCGTTGTAAGGAAGTATAGTGAAACCACGCGATGCAATCGCGCGGTAGCTGGGGTTTGGGCATCAATACCGCAGGCCTTGTGCCTGCAGTCGTCACATTGATGGACATTGTAGAAATGATGCTTGATGCTACCCAACGCCATACCTTTCCCTTAACAAAAAAACGTTTATTCGGATGGCACGCAGCACTTTTCCCAACAGGATATAGCGGCCC
>CAZMDY010000016.1:0-22202 GCA_964565295.1 uncultured Aequorivita sp.
CCAGTGGAATTCGAATCGGTACCGCCGCTGTCACTACACGTGGATTGGTCGAAATGGATATGCCCAAAATTGTGGATATGATCGATAAGGCAATCATGAATCATAGGAATGATGAGATGCTGGAAGAAATTGCAGCAGAGGTACATCAGATGATGTCGCATTTGCCCTTGTTTAAAAATTGAGATTTGGAATAAATTGCCCAATTTATAAATGATTAAAACCAAACGGCTGATCCTTAGAAAATACAGTCTGAATGATGCACCGTTCGTCTACAATCTTTTAAATTCGAAAGGATGGCTTGAAAATATTGGCGACAAAAAAATCAGAACGGTTGATGACGCAGCTATTTATATTCGATTAAATTATTTTACCAGCTATGAAATGTTTGGATATGGGCCATTTTTGGTTTCTTTAAAAAATTCGGAAGAACCTATAGGGACTGCGGGGCTCTATAAGCGCGATGGTCTGGATCATCCTGATATTGGATTTGCTTTTTTGCCAGAATTCTGGAACAAGGGATACGCTTCTGAGGCAACTAAAGCGATATTGATGTTTGCCAAAAACAAATTGAAAATAAAACAAATCACTGGAATTACATTGCCCAACAATACGCCATCAAAAAAGCTGTTGAAAAAACTTGGTCTTTTCGAGATTGGGACCTATACCAATAAAAACGGTCAAGTATTGTTGTTGTTTTCCAATTAAAAACAGGAAATAATGATAAAAGAATCGGATAGAGAATTTATAAGAAAAGCCATTGCGCTTTCCGAAAAAGGAATGGACCAGGGCGCCGGCGGACCTTTTGGAGCGTTGGTGGTCAAGAACGGAAAAATAATTTCAGAAGGTTACAATAAAGTGACCTCTACCAATGATCCCACTGCCCATGCCGAAATTGTTGCCATACGGGAGGCTTGTGAAAAATTGGATTCCTTTCAATTGGACGACTGTATAATCTATACTTCTTGCGAACCTTGCCCAATGTGTTTGGGGGCCATCTACTGGGCGCGCCCCAAGGCCGTTTATTACGCTTGTACCAAAGAAGACGCTGCTGCCATTGGATTTGATGACCATTTTATTTATAACGAGATTGAATCAAACATTGAAGACAGGAATATCAGGTTCATCAATATGAATAGGGAAGAAGGAAAAAAAATATTCGACAAGTGGGCCAAAAAAGAGGAGCGGATCAAATACTGATATTTTTTGAATCCATTTGGTCAAGCATGTTTTCCAATCTTAGTAAAATAAGAGTGAATAGGTAATCAATACCTCCACTGTCGCTCCTTGTTCAGTTCTGCGGAACGTTTGATTTCTTCTTTTGGGATCACTTTTAAAAACGATGGGTGTTGTTCAATTGCATATTCCAGTTTCTCAACAATATCTGCCATGGAATCATTTTCATAATCAATGTCCAAGGGCGGTTTTATTTCCATGGATTGTAGAATTCCACGTTTTTTGATTCGCAGTCCTTTTTTATCAAATGATCTTCTAAATCCATCGATCACAATTGGAACCACGATGGGTTTGTTCTTTTTTATGATATGTGCAGTTCCGCGTCGGATTGGGTTCCAAGGTTTGGTTGTGCCCTGCGGAAAGGTAATTACCCAACCATCATTCAAAGCGGTGGTGATGTTGCTAACATCGCTCATTTTTACCTGTTTATTGACTTCTTTCCCTTTTTCCCGCCAAGTGCGTTCAATGCTGACCGATCCGGCATAAGCCATTATTTTTGGGAGCAGACCAGCTTTCATGGTTTCCTTTGCTGCAACATAATATACATTGAGTTTCGGGCGCCAGAGATAACCGATGTTTTTGATGCTATTTTCCCGGCCGCTCAAACTTGCATTGAAAACATGGAACATGGCCACAACATCTGCAAAATAGGTTTGATGGTTGCTAACGAAAAGAACATTGGTTTCCGGTAGGCTCCGGATTATTTCGCTGCCTTCAATTTTTAATTCGTTAAAGCCCTTAAAGCGCCTGTGGGTCATAGCACCCATAATCCGAATTAGCCAGAGTTTTATAAATAAGATATGCCCGAATGGATTTCTTTTAAAAAGCCCCATTTTTATATTGACCGGTTTTAATTTTACAATGAGTTCTCCGAAAATGCGGAATTTCCAAAGTTAAACGTGTTTATTTCTGGTTCGCACCACATTTAAAAAACTTTTAACTTTGTTGACCGTTCATTTTTCGATTTTTTAATTTATTCCTGACAGATATGGATTTGGACTGCTCGAAAAAAATTGGATAAAATCCAACATTATATATAGGAACAATGTTTTTTTGGATTGGCCAAAGATAACAAATTGCAGATTTATAGAATGCGCAAAATCAATTCACGTACTTCGTTGAGCATCATTGCTGTAGCGCCCCACACTATGTGGCCATTCAAATTAAAAGCTGGAACTTCCCACTGATCCGCATAGCTGGTTGAAAGGATTTCAGTGGTAACACAGCAATCATCCATAAAATGGTCAAGGTTTATTTCTATCAAGGCTTCCACTTCTCGTTCTTCTGGGACAAACTTGGGGGTTTCAATGGTAATCCCTAAAAATGGATGAACAAAAAAGTTGCTTGGTGGGATATAAATTTCGGTTAGTTTTTTGATAATGGATATTTTGTTACGCGGAATGCCAACTTCTTCCTCGGTTTCCCTTCGGGCTGCATCTGCAATGGATCTGTCAGTTTTTTCAATTTTTCCGCCGGGAAAACCAACTTGTGCGGAATGGATGCCTTTATATGTTTTACGAAGTATCAATATAAGGTTGGTCTCAAATTTCTCCGAAGGGTAAAATAATACCATTACCCCCGCTATTCGAGCTGTTCCCAAGGCTTGGGCCTTTCGTTTTAGTTCGGGCAAACGCTCTATCGGCGCCATTTTAAATTGAACAGACTCTCCGGGGAGCTGCATTTTTTCTATTTTTACAATTCGTTTCCTAAATTCCAAAAAATCCATTTATGCGAAATCTACTAATTATCTTCCTCGGGATTCTATTTTTCCTTGGAAGCTGTGAAGATAACAAAAAGGATATGGACAACGGAAATGAAGTTGTTCCGGCGGTAGATACAATTGCTGAAACCAAAAAGGCTGAACTTCAGAAAACAAAGGGAGATACGGTCACTTTTGAAAAAATAACCAACGATAATGTGGTTTCTTTTCTTACCGAATATGGAAATATCAACAAAGAAACCAATATATTGATTAGCACTTCCCTGGGAGATATTGAAATTGAGCTTTTTAAAGACACTCCTTTACATCGTGCGAACATGATCTATCTGATCAAACAAAAATATTTTGATGAGACTTTTTTTCACCGTGCGGTGCCCGAATTCATTATTCAGGCCGGAAACAGTGATTTGCGCTCCACCCAATTGAAGCGTGCGGAACTCGGGAAGGATTACCTACTTCCGGCCGAAATTATTCCAGATCGTATCCATGAATATGGAACTGTTTCTGGTGCGAAGGAATACCGTGAAAATCCAGATAATAGAACTGCTCCGTATGAGTTTTTTATTTTTTTAGGGCCAAAAACTTCAGCTTCACATTTAAACGGGAAATACAGTATTTTCGGAAAAGTGGTTCGGGGAATGGATGTAGTTGAAGCCATCTCCCAATTGGAAACAGACGGTAGCGAGTGGCCATTACAAAACATTTATATTACTGCGAAGGTTTTGAAATGATTCAGGCAAGATTCTAAATTATGCCTTTCATCTTTATTCAGTGTCGTCCTTCACATAAATATTGGGCAAGGAAAGATTGAAATAAACTGCCAACAATCTAACGATCATTACAACGGCTCCGGAGATAATAACGATAAAATCTTGAGGCATGGGAGTCTGCGACATAAGAAAATATACTGAGGCACCCAAGATACATGCAGTTGCATAGATTTCCTTCCGAAAGATTATTGGAATTTGATTGGAAAGGATATCGCGCATCACCCCTCCAAAACATGCCGTGATCGTTCCAAGGGCGATACAGATCAGTGGCGAAAATCCGGCGCTGATTCCTTTTTCTACTCCTACTATGGTAAAAAATGCAATCCCAATTGTGTCAAACAAAACCAAAGAACGCCGAAAGTAACCTAACCTTTTTCTAAAAATCACAGTAAGGATAGTGGCTCCAAAAATGGCATAAACATACATTAAATCAAGCATCCATGCCACTGGTGCTGCAATTAGGATATCGCGCAAGGTTCCGCCGCCAACCGCTGCCACAAAAGCAATGATCAAAATTCCAAAAGGATCCATTTTTTTGTTTAAGGCCGTTAAGACTCCCGAAATGGCAAAGGCAATGGTGCCTAAAATATCCAATATCAATATCAAGCTCACAGGTTCTGGGTATAATAATTATAGTCCTTTACGATTCGATCCAAAAATACCATAGGGGTTTCTTCAAATTGGATTTCCATTACTTTCGCAACGCGATCAGCCAATTTTAATATTACATTGTGGTTTCCATTGGTACGGGCCTGGACAAAAATATTTTTTATAGTCTGCATTTCCCCATCACTGAAAACAGTAACTTGGGGATATTTTGGAACATAATCCACAGGGATTTCAGTCAGTACAATTTGTGAAATATCAAGGGGCGGTCTTTCGGTAATTACTGTGGTTGTGGCCGCAATATCGCCTATCCTTTGTCCTTTTCCATTCAATAATATACTGACAATGGCCAAAGAACCGCTGGATATTGTAATATCCACAATTCTTAATAACCAACGAAGAAAATAATTTGAAAATGTGGGCCGGGTGCCATCTAATTTTACTACTCGCAATCCCAACGCGGCTTTTCCCGGGCTGCGACCGTTCCAGAGCATTTCCCATAAAAGAAGATAGAGAAAAATGGGAAGAACAATGGTTAAGCTAATGACCAACTCTTGGCCGGAATCAACATTCAGGTTGTAAAAAACAAAGGACACAGCCAAAATATAGGTGAACATAATCAATCCATCGATCAGATAGGCTAAAATCCGCTCTCCCAAGCCCGCAACATGCTGAACGATGTTTATATTTTGGGCTGTTTCTATTTGAAAATTATCCATTAATTATGTTCCTTTGGGCAAAACTACAACCAAAACATGCGTGAAGCTGCCTTCGCAAAGCAAAATAAGGATAAATGGTTAAAATTTGAAAGGGTTCTTCGGAATAATATTCCTTTGGATCCGGACGAGCTGAGCGCCCTATATATAGAGGTGACCGATCATCTTAGTTATGCTCAGACCTTTTACCCGAACAGCAATACCTTAAAATATCTGAACGGACTTTCCTCTTTGGCCCATCAAAAAATATATAGATCCAAAACCGAATCGAGATGGCGCTTTTTAACTTTTTACACTTCGGAATTTCCACTTTTCTTTTCCCAATATCATAAACAGCTACTTTTCTCTTTTTTTATTTTTCTTCTCTTTTCTATAATTGGAGCTTATTCAGCTGCAACCGATGGGAATTTTGTAAGGTTCATAATGGGCGATGGCTATGTGAACATGACGCTGGCAAACATCGAAAAAGGAGATCCGATGGCCGTTTATAAACAAATGGGCGAAATGGATATGTTCCTCGGAATAACGATAAACAACATTCGTGTTGCTTTGATGGCATTTGCGTTTGGGCTTTTTTTAACAATGGGAACCGTTTATATCTTGATGCAAAATGCCATTATGCTGGGCTCTTTTCAATACTTTTTTTACGACCACGGATTGTTGTGGGAGTCGGTCAGGACAATATGGATCCACGGAACGATTGAGATTTCGGTTATTATCGTAGCCGGTTGCGCAGGAATAGTTTTAGGAAACAGCCTATTGTTTCCAGGAACCTATACCCGGTTACAATCTTTTGTTCGCGGAGCGAAAGACGGCCTGAAAATTATGATGAGCACAGTTCCATTTTTTATTATTGCCGGATTTTTAGAAGGTTTTGTCACGCGGCACACGCAAATGCCAGATTGGTTGGCCATTTTTATAATTGGGAGTTCGCTTTTTCTGATTTTGTACTATTACGTTTTTTACCCCCTAAAATTGAAAAAGCAGTTAGAAAAATCAGTGCCCTCCGATTAGGACAGTATAAAAGAAATCACTTCAACAATCCGTCAAGCCCAGGAATATTGGGCATTCCATCTTTGGCCACTGCGGCTAGTTCGTCCGCATTGATTTGGGTTGCCTTTTCGATGGCCTTGTTCAAGGTAATCACTAAATAATCTTCCAATTGTTCTTTGTCTGCCAATAATTGGTCGTCAATTTCGATTGTTTTGATCGTGCGGTTTGCCGTAATTGTCACTTTCACTGACCCATCACTGTTCGCTTCGTCTATTAATACTGTGTCAAGCCGTTTTTTGGTGGCTTCTACCTTTTGTTGGGTCTCTTTTAGTTTGCCCATCATTCCCATCAAATCTCCAAACATATTCTTCGTAGTTTAAATTTGAAACAAAAGTACTACATTGTGGTAATTATAAAAAAAGCCTTTCATGAAAAAATCGGTTTGCCTTTCATTCGCTTATCTTATTTTTGCCGGTTCACTAATGGCGCAAAATACTACAGAAAAAATCATGGGACCAATACCTCCAAAAGCAGCTAAAATACCGAAAATATTAACAGAGCATGATGATGTGCGCATAGATAATTATTACTGGCTCAACAATCCGGACGATCCAAATGTCATCGAATATCTTAATGCAGAGAATGAATATTATACAAAAATGACGGCCCACACGGATGGATTAAAAAAATCCCTTTTTGAGGAAATGAAGGCGCGTATTAAGGAGGATGATGAATCTGTTCCTTATAAACTAAATGGCTTTTATTATATTACCCGATATGAAAAAGGTAAGGACTATCCCATCCATACCCGAAAGAAAGGAAGTCTGGATGCGGAAGAGGAAATTCTTCTAAATGTAAATGAAATGGCAAAAGGCCATGCGTATTACAATCTGGGAGGAATGGGCATTTCGGAAGACAACAAATTGCTCTCTTTTGGAGTAGATACATTAAGCCGAAGGAAATATGACATTTTTATAAAGAATCTTGAAACGGGGGAAATCTATCCGGAACGTATACCAATTACAACCGGAAGCTCCACTTGGGGAAGCGATAACAAAACGCTTTTCTATACTCGAAAAGACGAAAAAACGCTTCGTGCAAATCGAATTTATAGACACATTTTGGGAACAGACCCAACGAAAGATGAATTGGTCTACACCGAAACTGACGAAACTTTTGGCACCTATGTTTACAAATCTAAATCCCGCAAATATCTGATTATCGGTTCCTACAGTACATTGACATCCGAATTTAGGATTCTGAGAGCTGATGATCCACAAGGGGAGTTTCAAATTTTTCAGAAACGCGAAAGAGGGCTGGAATACAGCATTTCGCATTATGGCGAAAATTGGTATGTACTGACCAATAAAGACAAAGCAACCAACTTTAAATTAATGAAAACCCCTGAACGAGAAACAGAAAAAGAACATTGGCGGGAAATGATCCCACACCGACAAAACGTTCTGATCGAAGATATTGATGTTTTTAAGGACTATCTCGTAGTAAGTGAACGGAACAATGGTCTTTCCCAAATCCATATTAAAAAATGGGATGGTAAGGAAAACTATTATTTACCATTTGATAACGAAACCTATACGGCATTTACAACACAAAACCCAGAATTTGACACCAAGGTTTTGCGCTATGGTTACAACGCCATGAACACTCCCGCTTCCATTATTGATTTCGATATGGAAACAAGGAAGAAAACTGTTTTAAAGGAAACCGAAGTACAGGGGGGAAAATTCGACAAAAACAATTACGGCTCAGAACGATTGTGGGCCACAGCACCGGATGGGAAAAAAATTCCCGTTTCAGTTGTATATCGGAAAGGAATCAATAAAGATGGAAAAAATCCCTTGCTAATCTACGCTTATGGTTCCTATGGTTCCACTATAGATCCTTATTTTTCCACTGTGCGCTTAAGCTTGCTGGACCGGGGTTTTGTTTTTGCCATTGCCCATGTCCGTGGAGGTGAATACTTGGGTCGACAATGGTATGAGGATGGAAAATTGTTGAAAAAGACAAACACATTTACCGATTTTGTAGCCGCATCACAATATTTGATCGATGAAGGTTATACATCTTCAAAACATTTGTATGCTTCGGGGGGTTCTGCCGGCGGGCTTTTGATGGGGGCTGTGTCCAATTTAGCTCCCCATCTCTACAATGGAATTATTGCATCCGTTCCATTTGTGGATGTGTTGACCACGATGCTCGATGATTCAATTCCCTTGACCACAGGCGAATATGACGAATGGGGAAATCCGAATGAACTGGAATATTACCATTATATTAAAAGTTATTCGCCCTATGACAATGTTGAAAAAAAAGATTATCCAAATATGTTGGTAACCACAGGATTGCATGATAGTCAAGTCCAATATTGGGAACCGGCGAAATGGGTTGCCAAACTTCGTGATATGAAAACAGACAACAATCTACTTCTGCTCCACACCAATATGGAAGCTGGGCATGGAGGCGCTTCTGGCCGTTTTGAGGCATTAAAGGAGGTTGCCATGGACTATGCTTTTTTATTGGATTTGGAAGGAATTAAAGAGTAATATAATTATTTCCGTACCTTTGCAAAGTTGAAAGTTTCGGCTTTAGAACTTAAACAAACTTCATCATTTATGAAAGATCAAATAAAATCCTACAATAATGTGCTGGAGCTAATTGGCAATACTCCATTAATTAAGCTTCAAAAAGTTACCCATAAAATGAAGGGTAATTATTTCGCAAAAGTTGAAGCTTTCAATCCGGGCCATTCCACCAAAGACCGAATAGCGCTTTATATAATCAATGAAGCCGAAAAAAGAGGCATTCTTAAACCAGGCGATACAATAATAGAAACCACCAGCGGAAATACTGGTTTTAGTTTGGCGATGGTCAGCATAATCAAAGGGTATGAGTGCATTTTGGCTGTGAGTTCCAAATCCTCTGCCGATAAAATTGATATGTTGAAGACCATGGGCGCCAAAGTTTATGTGTGCCCGGCTCACGTTAAAGCAGACGATCCCCGGTCATATTATGAAGTGGCAAAACGACTTCATACTGAAATCAAAGGCTCAGTGTACATAAATCAGTACTTCAATGAGCTGAACATCGATGCCCATTACCATTCAACAGGACCAGAAATTTGGGAACAGACGGGAGGGCAAATAACCCATTTGGTTGCTTGTAGTGGAACGGGAGGGACTATTTCCGGTACTGCACGGTTTTTAAAAGAACAAAATCCAAACATCAGAATTATTGGCATTGATGCGTATGGTTCAGTGCTCCAAAAATATCATCAGACCAAAGAATTTGATACAAACGAAATCTATCCTTACCGAATTGAAGGATTGGGAAAAAACTTGATCCCTACCGCGACCGATTTTGATATTATCGATAAATTCGAGAAAGTAACCGATGAAAACAGTGCGCACACAGCTCGCGAACTCGCTAAAACGGAAGGCCTTTTTGTAGGCTACACAAGCGGTGCGGCAATGCAAGGAATAAAACAGCTGGAGGAAGAAGGCGAGTTCACGGAAGATAGTAACGTTGTGGTAATATTTCCTGATCACGGATCGCGCTATATGAGCAAAATATTCAGTGATGCATGGATGAAAGACCAAGGCTTTTTTGATGTCGAAACCGCTGAGGCCCATAAAATTGAATATATAAAATAAATTATAGCTGAAAAAGCAGCAAAAAGAACTGAACCAAACCTCCCGTTACAAGGATGTTTGGTTTTTCTTTTTTGTGGATAGGATTTGTGAAAAACCAATCTTATGTATATCAACTCATATTTTTTATGTCAAAGCAAACGCTAAACCTGAACCCACAAAATACAGGGATTGTTCAGAAAACAATCTACCCGGTCTTATTGGCTATCGCATTTTCACATTTTCTGAATGATCTTCTTCAAATCGTCATTCCGTCAATTTACCCTTTACTTAAGGAAAACTATGCTCTTTCCTTCACCCAAATTGGTTTCGTTACCTTTGTTTACCAGATTACTGCATCTCTTTTTCAACCATTTGTGGGTTTTAAAACAGATAAAAAACCAATGCCATATTCCTTGATTATTGCTATGTGCTTTACCATGTCGGGGTTGGCGCTATTATCCTTTGCAACTAATTATTCCCTTATCTTGATCTCAGTTGGCTTAGTGGGGATAGGATCATCCATCTTCCACCCGGAAGCGTCGCGGGTTGCTTATTTGGCTTCGGGCGGAAAACGGGGCTTGGCGCAATCGATTTTTCAAGTTGGAGGAAATTCAGGTACGGCCATCGGTCCCTTATTAGTCATTCTTATCGTAATTCCTTATGGTCAAGCCCACATTCTTTGGTTTTTGATACTTTCCGTAATTGGAATTGCTGTTCTTTCACAGATTGCCAAGTGGTACCAAAAACATTTGCTTTTTCAAAAAACAAATAAGCTGATGGAATATCCGCCTCGATTACGAAAAAAACAAGTTAAGGGCGCTATCGGAATCTTATTGGTATTGATTTTCTCAAAATATATTTATATGACAAGCATCAGCAGTTATTTCACGTTCTATCTCATTGAAAAATTTGGCTTGAGCATATCAGAATCGCAATTTTATTTATTCTTGTTTTTTGGATCTGTTGCTCTGGGAACTTTTCTTGGCGGTCCACTGGGAGACCGGTTTGGCCGAAAATACGTTATTTGGTTTTCCATTTTGGGATCAGCCCCGTTCGCACTTTTATTGCCTTATGTTGGGCTGTTTTGGACTGGAGCGCTAATAATTATGGTAGGTCTGGTTTTGTCATCCGCATTTTCTGCAATTCTGGTTTTTGCCCAAGAACTTTTGCCTGGAAAAGTGGGAATGATTTCCGGTCTTTTCTTTGGTTTCGCATTCGGAATTGCCGGGCTTGGTTCTGCTTTTCTGGGTTATTTGGCCGATTTTACAAATATAGAATTCGTGTATAAGCTGTGCTCGTTTTTACCCCTTTTGGGTGGCGTGGCTTATTTTCTGCCAAATATAAAGGTCCGTGCGGGAAAAAAATAATTAGCTTACATTGGAAATGTAGCAGCCAAAATTATGGTCTGGTTAAACAGCTCTGTTAATACAATGCTCCCATTAAAATTATGCCGATTACTAATATTTAGTTAAATTTGCAGCTTCAAAAAATCTTAAAAATTGATGAAAGACTTATTCGATAAAATATACAAAGATAAGGGTCCCTTAGGAAAATGGGCTGAGCAAGCGGAAGGCTATTTTGTGTTCCCAAAGTTGGAGGGACCAATTTCCAATCGAATGAAATTCAAGGGGAAAGATGTTATAACCTGGAGTATAAACGATTATCTGGGACTTGCAAACCATCCAGAAGTTAGAAAAACGGACGGCGAAGCTGGAATAAAATGGGGCTCTGCCTACCCGATGGGCGCTCGAATGATGAGTGGCCACACGGAGCTTCACGAACAATTGCAGCGTGAATTGGCTGAGTTTGTTTCCAAAGAAGCAGCGTATTTACTGAATTTTGGCTATCAAGGAATGGTTTCCACCATAGATGCATTGGTAACCAAAGATGATGTAATTGTTTATGATGTTGATGCTCATGCGTGTATCATTGACGGTGTCCGACTGCATTTGGGCCAGCGCTTTACCTACAAGCACAACGATATGGAAAGTATCGAAAAGAACTTGCAGCGAGCAACAAAAGTGGCCGAAAAAACCGGAGGAGGAATACTACTGATTTCGGAGGGGGTTTTTGGAATGCGCGGCGAACAAGGAAAACTAAAAGAGATTATTGAACTTAAGAAGAAATATAATTTCAGGTTTTTTGTCGATGACGCCCATGGTTTTGGAACGCTCGGAAAAACTGGAGCGGGAGCGGGAGAGGAGCAAGGTGTGCAAGCTGGAATTGATGTTTATTTCGCAACTTTTGCCAAATCCATGGCCAGTACTGGTGCCTTTATTGCTGCGGATGAAGAAATTATCAATTATCTAAAATACAATCTTCGTTCCCAAATGTTTGCAAAATCGTTGCAAATGCAATTGGTGGAAGGAGCTCTAAAGCGTTTGGACATGATCCGTACCATGCCCGAACTGAAAGCAAAACTTTGGGATAATGTAAACGCACTTCAAGGCGGTCTTCGGGAAAGAGGGTTCGATCTTGGGACCACACAAAGTTGTGTTACCCCCGTTTATTTAAAAGGTAGTATTCCTGAGGCTATGGCTTTGGTGAAGGACCTTCGCGAAAACCACGGAATTTTCTGTTCCATTGTTGTTTATCCAGTAATTCCAAAAGGATTGATCTTATTGCGAATGATCCCTACAGCTACCCATACCATGGATGATATACATGAAACCTTGGAGGCTTTTTCAGCAATCCGTCAACGGTTGGAAAACGGAACCTATAAACGATTGTCGGCCGCAGTGGCAGAAACCATGGGTGATAAATTATAGATTTGATTATGAATCACTACCGTCCGATGAAAACTAAAAGGCACCCTTAACTGAGTTCCAACACGCTTATTATCAGGTGTTTTTTTTATTATAAGTCTGTTTTCAAAAGGAAGCCCCCCTCAGAACAGAGCCAACTGTTCCAAGTTCTCCGGAAACTGAGTATCTGTAAAAAAGAGTACTCTTATCCATGTAATTGAAGTTGTGCAAAAAATAAATTACACACGAGATAATCCCCAAAAGGGACTTCCGCTTTCAATTTTTTTATCGAACTTTTATCGGACAATAGTAATTTTAAATTAAATAAACCAACCTCCAAAAAAGGTCAACCTTTATTTATGACTCTACATTTCTATCTGCCAGGGTAGCTTTATACTTGCCACTCCTTTTATCGCAGTTCCGTTTAAGCTCCCTGCCAATATATTCCTGTGTTTTTCCAAGCTCGTGGAGCACCGCAATTTCATATCTTTGCGCTAAGGTTATCTGACTTATATTGCAATTTTTAGACGGAGAACAATAAAAGCAAATATCCATTCAGGGAGAGAAGGGAGTATCTCCCTTCTTTCGTCTAATAAAATATTTAGCAATTAATCATTCTGCTAAATGTTGCGTTTATTAGTTGAATTTAAGAAATATAGATACAGTCTATCGAAAAATAAAAGTGTTCATATTTCCCTGGGTGTCCATAAAGGCCATTTTTATTGGGGCACGATGGTTTCGTTGCAACATTATCCTTTCCACATCCTGAATGTTTGCCACATTTTCATCATTCAATTGGGTAATGATGATCCCTTCAAGTTTGTAACGGGCAATTTCAGGTGTTAAAGCGCGGGTTACCATAACCCCGTTTTTCAGACCTCTTTCCTTTAACTCTCCTTTGTTCAAATTCTTTACTTCAAGTCCCAAATCATCTATGGAAGTAGTTTCAAGTTTTGCCAGTGTTACTGGAACAGTCTTTTCAGTTCCATTGCGAATAACAGTGACTTGGACCACTTCATTCGGTCTTTTTGAGCCTAAGTAGCCTGCCATATCGGAAAACTTATTTATGTTCACATTGTCAATTCTCTTTATTATATCACCTTCCTTTAATCCGCTTTTATCTGCACCGCCATCTTTCTCAATACTTCCAATGATAACCCCTTGGGTTTCGTCAACACCAAGCTGGTCCGCTAAATTGGAATTTAGACTTCCAACACGAATCCCCAAGATCCCGCGCTGAACATTGCCATACTCTAAAATGTCTTCAACCACTTTTCTGGCATTGTTTGATGGTACCGCGAATGAATAGCCAACATAACTTCCAGTTTCCGAAGTGATTGCTGTGTTAATTCCAATTAGTTCGCCACGGGTATTCACCAATGCACCTCCACTATTTCCACGGTTCACCGCGGCATCGGTCTGGATAAATGACTGTGGATTGCCATCGAATTGGTTCAAATCACGGGCTTTAGCACTTATAATCCCAGCCGTAACAGTAGAAGTCAGGTTAAAGGGATTTCCGACTGCCAAAACCCATTCACCCAATTTCACATTGTTCGAATCCCCGAAAGGGATAAAAGGGAATTCCCCATCATCCTCAATTTTTATCAGCGCAATGTCGGTCCCCGGATCGGTCCCGATCAACTTTGCGGTATAGCTGCGATTGTTGTTTAAAGTAACCTGTAGATTTGAGGCATTGGCAATTACGTGATTGTTCGTAATTATATACCCGTCGGGCGAAATAATCACCCCGCTACCACTACCAACCATAGCGCGAGGCTGTCCGCCGCCTTGGAAATATTCAAAAATATTTGTAGGTTGCCGGCTTACAGTGATGTTTTTTACGTGTACCACGGCATTTACAGTAGCTTCAGCTGCTTCGGTAAAATCAGAGCTCATTGAGGCTCCCAGGGAAGTATAGCTGGTGGGAAAAAATTGGGAGGTTTGTTGGGGCTCAAAAGATACCTTTTCTTCTTTTTCAATCATTTTATAGCCTCCAAGAGTGATTGCGCCCGCAAAAAGCGCTACAAGAAATAAACGGACTGTCTGTTTCATTATAAATTAAATTTTTATGGTTATAGATATTTTACTGTTAAAAAAAAGCATATCTTCTTTTCTAAAATTAATTGTAAATAGAATTGTCTGAAATTTATATTTCCAGTAGAAAATACTGTAAAAGGCGTATCTTCACAAATTTAACCAGCCATACTGAAAATAGTATGCCAAATTTTATAGGTTAACTTCTTTTTAACGTCCCAAACTATCATAGACTCGACAATGCTTTTTATATATTTGCGCGCATGGAATTCACTTTTTATAAATATCATGGCACAGGAAATGATTTCGTGCTGATCGACAATAGAACGGGACATTTCCCAAAGGATAACCTCCAATTTATTGCTACTATTTGCCATCGTCGTTTTGGAGTTGGTGCCGATGGACTGATTCTACTTGAAAACCATCCTCGTTTAGATTTTAGAATGGTCTATTTCAATAGTGATGGAAAGGCCAGTTCTATGTGTGGGAACGGAGGAAGGTGCATTGTCCATTTTGCAAATTTTCTCGGAATAATATCTAACAAAACTACCTTTGAAGCTATTGACGGAACACACGAGGCTTCGATTGAAAATGATTATATTTCCTTAAAAATGACTGATGTTCAGGATTTAAAAGTGTCTGGAGAGGGTTTTTTTCTGTACACCGGATCCCCTCATCATGTTAAAATTGTTGCTGATATTGAAAAACACGAAGTGTTTTCTGAAGGAAGAAAAATACGGAATGTAATATATGGGGTGGAAGGTGCCAATGTGAATTTTGTTGAACAGTTAGGGACTGACATTTTTTCAGTTCGAACCTATGAAAGAGGGGTAGAGGATGAAACATATTCATGCGGAACTGGAGTTGTCGCAGTTGCCATAGCTATGTATGAAACCAAAAAAACTTCTAATAATTCTGTAAATTTAAAAACTCCGGGAGGGTTGTTGCAGGTTCGATTCGAAAAACGCAACGGAAAATTTGAGAACATCTATCTGGAGGGTCCAGCAAAACAGCTTTTTAAAGGAATATGGAAATGAACACACTCCAAGGAAAAAATATATATTTAAGAGCGCTTGAGCCCACTGATTTAGATTTTCTTTATCAAGTTGAAAATGATGAATCGCTCTGGGAAGTGAGCAATACAACAACCCCTTTCTCCTATTTTGTTTTAAAGGAATATCTCGAAAATAGTTTTCGCGATATATACGAAGTAAAGCAGCTCCGACTTGTAATTTGCAAAACCGAGAATGAATCTTCAATTGGTTTTATAGACTTGTATGACTTCGATCCCGTACATAAACGGGTTGGGATTGGTATCGTAATTTTTAAAGATCAAGACAAAAGGAAGGGATTTGCTTCCGAAGCTTTAGGACTTATATGCGAATATGCTTTTCAGTATTTAAATGTACATCAGGTTTATGCTGGAATTACCGAAGATAACACATCGAGTATCAAACTTTTTGAGAAGGCTGGTTTTGAGCAAAATGGTTTGCGAGTGGATTGGGTTTTTTCCGCTGGAAAATTTAAAAATGAATATATCTACCAACGCTTCCAAGAGAAGGAATGATCAACTCCACGTCACACTATAATGTACATTAAAAGAATTCTTATAATTATCGCGCTGCTTATTGCAGTGGGGATGGGCGCGGTCTGTTGGTATATCTACAGCGCAGCTTTCAAAGGAAACACCGCTTTTGAAAATGCCGTGGCCCACGTATTTATTCCAACACATGCCGATGCAACAGCGGTTTTTCAGGAATTGGAACCTTTGCTGGAGAACTTGGAAACCTTCAGGATTGTGGCGAATCAAAAAGGATACCTTTCCAACATAAAACCCGGTCATTTTATTATTGAACGTGGAATGGGAAACAATGATATTGTCAACACGCTCCGCAGCCGCAATATTCCGATAAATGTTAAATTCAACAATCAAGAGCGGCTCGAAAACTTGGCGGGAAACATTTCCAATCAAATTGAGGCGGATAGTATTTCCCTTATTAATGCCTTGCGCGATCCCGAATTTTTAAAACAAGTTGGTTTGAATGTTGACACCGCATTATCACTATACATTCCAAATACGTATGAGTTTTACTGGAACACTTCTGCTGAAGGATTTCGAGATCGAATGCGAAAGGAATATGAACGGTTTTGGAACGACTCGCGAATGGAGAAAGCGGCGAAATTGAATCTTTCGCCTGAGCAGGTCACCGCCTTGGCGGCAATCGTACAAAAAGAAACGGCCCGAATTGACGAAAGGCCAAGAGTTGCTGGTGTTTATCTGAATCGGTTAAGGGTAGGAATGCTGCTTCAGGCCGATCCTACTGTTATCTATGCAATAAAGCGCGCAAGTGGTGACTTCGACCAAGTTATAAAAAGAGTTCTATATGCCGATCTCGAAATCGATTCACCATATAACACTTATAAATATGGGGGAATACCTCCAGGGCCGATCACAATGCCCGATATTTCGTCAATCGATGCAGTTTTAAATCCCGAAAAACACGACTATTTCTATTTTGTCGCGGATGTTTCAAATTTTGGGTATCATAAATTTGCTAAAACTTTATCCCAGCACAACAGAAATAAAGCTGAATACATCAGATGGATAAACAACCAAGGATTAAAAAGATAGATTGTGCTTATATAGCTTATTTATAGCGTTTTATTAAACAAGAATTAATGCAATTGATTAATGGTATGTTTTTTGAATACCCCATGCTGTAATTTAAAATATTTATTAACAGCTTAGTAATCAGATTTTTAAAAAATAACATATCTTTGCAAGCTGAAAATCGAATGGGTTCCTTCTCATTCTAATTCAAAAAAAGTAATGAAGAAAAGATTTTATTTTATTTCTGTAGCACTTTTACTTACTGCCTCTCTTATTGCGGGAACTGGATTTATTTCCAAAAAGGAATATGATTTTTCCGTATTTAGCACCGAGGGATTGGAGCTCAACTATGATGTTCCCACAGAATCCGAGCTTGGTTATGTTCAACCAAAATTCAGTTTGTTTTTGGGCAAATCCTATCTTGGTTTTAAAGAAGCTCTTGCCTTTAAGGAATCAAGAGGAGATTATCAAATTGTGAATCCTTATGGGTATATGGGGAAATATCAGTTTTCAAACGCCACATTAAAAATGATGGGTTTCAAGGACACTGACAATTTTCTTTATGACTCTCGTCAACAGGAAGCAGCTTTTCTGAGCTATATTTCCTATAATAAATGGGTTCTTCGCAAGGATATTGAACGATATGTAGGAGAAACGATCGGGGGGGTAAAAGTTACTGAATCGGGTATATTGGCCGCTGCGCATTTAGCAGGTCCAGGAAATGTAAAGAAATTTCTTAGAAGCAGGGGTCAAAATCGCTTCCAGGATGCAAATGGCACTTCTATTCGGTATTACTTGACCAAGTTTTCTGGTTATGATACATCAAGCATAGAAGCTAAGAGAAAGCGTAGAATTGGTTAAATCACTTCTCGGTGAATAATAAACAAGGTGGGTCTTTTATGCAGATCCACCTTTATTTTTTTCCATTGTCCCACGGTGGTTGTTTTTATAAATTCGCTCGGCAGGGTCAGATCACAGGCCACACATATCTGGGTTTGGGATTGCAAGGTCTGGGTCAGGCTTTCCAGCATTTGATTGTTCCGGTACGGCGTTTCAATGAACAATTGCGATTGGCCAAAATCCTTTGAAATTTTTTCCAAACGCTTTAATTCGATTTTTCTTTCCTCTTTGTCTATGGGTAAATAGCCGTTAAAGGCAAAATTTTGTCCATTCAACCCACTGGCCATCATTGCCAACAGAATGGAGGAAGGGCCAACAAGCGGCACTATTTTGATGCCTTTTTCATGAGCGAAACGAACGGCTCGAGCTCCTGGATCTGCAATGCCTGGACATCCCGCATCACTGATCACGCCAATATCAAACCCTTCTAAACATGGATCAAGCATGGGTGGAATTTCCTCTATTTGGGTGAATTTATTGATTTGTTGTATTTTGAGGTCAGATTGTTTTTTATGGCCGGCAATACTCTTTATAAACCGTCGGGCGTCTTTCTCGTGCTCAACAATGTAATAGTCTATTCTTTCGATTGCAGATTTTACAGAAATTGGGAGTACCGCAAGGGGAGGGACCTCTCCCAAAGGACAGGGAATCAAGTATAAGCTTCCTTTTATCTTTTTCATTAATGTCCTACTAATATTTTCTTGAAAATTTTTTGTCCATTCTCTGAAGTTATTTCACCAAAATATATTCCAGCAGCCAAGCCATCAATCGGGATGGTTTTTTCATAGTTGGAAATGTCTTCAAACGAACGAACCAATTTTCCATTAAAATCATAAAGGTGAATGGATTTTAACGCTCCGTTCTTTAGACTGAAAGTTATATGTTCCGTAGCGGGATTTGGAAATATACTCAGCGAATCAATGTCTTGGTCTTCAATACCAGCTGTTTCTCCGCCTTTGATTTTATAGATATCTCCACTGGTTATATCCAGAATATACAATTCCTTATTGGAATCCTCACCAAATGAAACCCAGTTTCCGGAGAAATTACCATGGTTTATCATAGTTCCCGAACTGTCTACCGTCCCGATCATTCCACTGCAATAATCAGCAAAAAAATAGAGTCCGGTTAGGTCGGAATAGGTTGCTCCCCTGTACACAAATCCACCACTGATAGAACAATTTCCATTGGCATGGGTATATTCTGCAAATGGGAACTCAATATCGCCCATCGGTGGGCAACCAGCAGTGTTAAAAGTTAGTGAGCCCTCATAACAGCGCCAGCCATAATTGGTGCCAGAATTGTTTAAGGATGTTCGGTTTATTTCTTCAATATTTCCTTGTCCGACGTCGGCAATCCAAATATAATTCTCTGTAGCATCGATCGAAAAACGCCACGGATTGCGAAGCCCATAAGCGAATATTTCAGGTTTTGCTGATGGATCGCCCACAAAAGGATTGTCCACCGGAATGCCATATCCATTTCCTCCCGACGGATTGTCCACATCAATCCGAAGTAATTTCCCCAAAAGTGTGTTTAAAGATTGTCCTTCGTTATTAGGATCGCCACTGCCGCCTCCGTCACCCGATGAAATATATAGGTAACCATCCGGGCCGAACAACAAATTCCCTCCATTATGATTGGAAAAAGGTTGTGCATAGTGGATTATGGAAAACTCCGAACTGCTATCTGCCAAATCGGGATTGGAAGAATTTACTGAAAATCGCGAGATTTGAGTATCGCCATCAACATCGGTATAATTTACATAGAAATAGCCGTTTGTAGCGTAGTTAGGATGAAATGCCATTCCGAGCAGACCTTGTTCTCCTTGGTTGCTTACCTTAGAGGAAATATCCAAAAACGGAGCTGTGTTCACCGTTCCGTCTGCTTGGATTATTTTAATTTTTCCATCTTTTTCCACAATAAAAATTCGGTCATCGTTGGCATGAAGCAAATATAAAGGAGCGTCGAAACCGTCTTTGAAAAGTTCGAGACTAACGTCCTGCGACAATACAACTGAGTAAAAAAGGAGGAATACTATAGGAAGAAATGCTTTTTTCATGTGAAATTTTTTAGAAAACAAGTAGGTAGCATACTGAATGTCACCTTTATTCGAAACTGAGATTCCGCAACTTGTTGTAGTTATGCGCTACTAAATTATGAATTACGGCTCGAAATTCTGTTAAAGTTTTCTTGCAATTATTTCACATGCTTCCTCAAGCATTTTGTACACATTTTCAAAGCCCACGCCTCCTCCAAAATAGGGATCGGGAACATCGACATTTTCGCCTGGGAAAATCTCATCGAGAATGAGCTTTACCTTTTTTCTTTGCTCTTCATTTTGGGCCAGAGCCAGAACGTTCTCCTTGTTGGAATTGTCCATTACATAAATAAGATCGAAGTTGTCAAAATCCGCAGCAGAGAATTGTCTTCCGCGTTGGTCTGTGATGTCCAAATTATATTTCTTGGCTACATCGATACTGCGTTCGTCGGGCAAATGGCCCACATGCCAATGGCCGGTCCCGGCAGAATCCACAAACACTTTGTCGGGGTCGACTTTAGACTTGAGGATGCCTTCGGCCAGAGGGGATCGGCAAATATTACCGAGACAGACCATTAATATTCTTTTGATTTCCAATGTATTAAATTATTTGTGTATTGTTGATTTACCAGTTCATTTGGGAACTTCTTACAAGTTACTATTCCTTTTACAAGGTAAGTTTCTTGTTCAGATCCTCTACATATTTTTTGAACTGTTTATCGGTGGTCGATAAATTATCTACAGTTTTACAGGCATGGAGAACAGTGGCATGATCGCGTTTACCGATCTGTGATCCAATTGAAGCCAAGGAAGCCTTCGTATATTTTTTTGCAAAGAACATAGCAAGTTGCCTCGCTTGGACAATATGACGCTTTCTCGTTTTTGACTGAAGGGTGTCTACATCCATCTGGAAATAATCACTGACCACTTTTTGGATGTACTCTATGGAAACCTCTCGTGTGGTATGTCTTACGTAGTTATCAACGATTTTATTCGCCAATTCGATGGTAACTTCCTTTTTACTGAAGGAAGAATGGGCAATAAGGGAAATAATTGCGCCTTCGAGTTCGCGCACATTTGTTTTGATATTATTGGCAAGAAATTCAACGATTTCATCTGGCATTTCCACTCCATCGCGATACAGTTTGCTTTGGATTATTGCCACTCGGGTATCATAATCGGGATGGTTCAACTCTGCGGAAAGCCCCCATTTAAATCGAGATAAAAGTCGTTGTTCTATGTCGATCATATCAACCGGGGCCTTATCACTTGTAAGAATAACTTGTTTGCCGTTTTGGTGCAAATGGTTGAAAATATGGAAGAAAACATCTTGAGTTCCCGCTTTTCCCGAAAATAATTGGATGTCATCAACAATCAAAACATCAATAATTTGATAAAAATGGATAAAGTCGTTCCGGTTGTTTTTTCTGACGGATTCAATATACTGCTGGGTGAATTTTTCAGCAGAAATATAAAGCACAGTTTTGTCTGGAAATTTCTCCTTTATATCCACACCAATAGCATGGGCCAAGTGTGTTTTTCCAAGGCCCACTCCGCCAAAAATCAATAAAGGGTTAAAGGAAGTTCCTCCTGGTTTGTTTGCAACCGCTAGACCTGCCGAACGTGCAAGCCTATTTGAATCGCCTTCAAGGTAATTTTCAAAATTGTAATTGGGATTTAGCTGCGATTCAATTTTTACATTTCGGATTCCAGGAATTACAAAAGGATTTTTTAGTTCAGGACTTTTGTTTTTTAATGGAACATCCACTTCTTGGGACTGCATATTTGCCCGGTTGGAACTCGGTATTTTTTCGGTAAAAGGAAGTTTGTTGCCATAGGTGTTTTCCATTCGGATTATATAGACCAACTTTGCTGTTGGTCCCAATTCCTTTGTAAGGGCAACTTTTAAGATTTTAATGTAATGTTCCTCAAGCCACTCGTAGAAAAATTTACTAGGAACTTGGATGCTGAGCGCAGTATCAGCCAATTTAACCGCTTTAATAGGTTCGAACCATGTTTTGTAAGCCTGCGAAGTGATGTTATCCTCGATGAAAGCCAAACAGTTGTTCCAAACCGATTCCGCAGTTTTGTTCATAGTTGAATTTGTTCTTTGTTTTTTAGTATAAAAGTCGTTATTGAAAAAGAGGGACGCAGTATATCCGGGTTATTTCCAACACTGCA
>CAZMDY010000017.1:0-18095 GCA_964565295.1 uncultured Aequorivita sp.
GGTTCGAATCCCGTTTTTCGCTCCAAAAGCGAGTACCCATTAAATGGGTCACGGATTTCCCGAAGCATCGGGACCGTTTTTTAGCTCAGTTTAAAATGCCGATCGAATCGGCATTTTTTGTTAGGTCCAGATTGTGTTAAGCACAATCTAACTGCTCGAGTGGTGGAATTGGTAGACACGCCGGACTTAAAATCCTGTGCCCATTTCTGGGCGTGCGGGTTCAAGTCCCGCCTCGAGTACAGAAAAAACCGCATTCCTTTTTTGATAAAGGTTTGCGGTTTTTTGTACGGCTGCTTCGAAGGGAACTAAAACCTATGATATTTTTTTAAAAACACAAAATATCGGTAATTTTGTGAATCATTCATCGATATGTCCTCTCGGGAATAATTGAAAAATTCAACAAGCCTATGCGGTTCTATAGACTCATTTCACAATTTAGGCAAAAACTTGCGCAAAGTGATAAAATAACGGAAGTCGAAATTGAGACCTTATATAATCGATTGAATGCTTGTGATTTCCGAAGAAGTCCTTTCCCTAGTTATTATAAAAGCTATGTCGCCAATTTAAATCGCTTAAGACCAGAGTTTGGCAATGAAGTGGACCGAGCTCTATTGCTCGCTGCCATAAAAGAAACCCAATGGAAGCCGACAAAACCTTTTGAAGTACTTTTATATCACCTAAAATATAAATACAAGCTGACCTCAATACCGTTCATTGCTTATCAAAAAAGAAAACGCCGAAAGGAATTGGACGCTCCCGAAATCAGAGCTATTATTAAGTCCGAACAACAACCGGCCAAGAAATGGATAAAAGTTCCGTTGGACCACGCCGATAGAACAGTTTAATTTTTGGGAAGAAAATCAATAAATTTCTATAGGTTTTATTACCATCTTTCAAATTCAAATATTACAGACGCTGTAGTCTGGTATAGGATATTTCGCTAAAATCACTTATTACCTTATCGGCCTGGCTGTAGTCTTGGTTTGTAGAATTTTTACTCTTGTATCCCACGCAATAAATGCCAGCGGCTTTGGCAGCGGCTATTCCATTGGTAGAGTCTTCAATCACCATGCAGTTGCTCACCTTTTCTTCTGCAAGAGCAGCTGCTTTTAGAAAAATTTCAGGATGTGGTTTTGAGGCTTTCAAATCGGCGCCGCTAATCTTGGCCTTAAAATATTTGTTGAGGTGGAAACGGTCAAAAATACGTTCAATATTTACCATTGACGCCGAAGAAGCAAGAACTAAGGTCAAATCATTGCGATGGTAATTTCTGATCAGATCCAAAACACCATCCAACAGTGCCAAATCGTTGTCGGTATCAAAAAGATGTTTGAAATGTTTTCGCTTAACAGACATTAATTGCTCGGGCCCTTCGGATAATCCGAAATTTTCGCAAAGTGTGCGACAGATGGGCAAAGTAGCTTGCCCAGTAAAAGAGTCATACAAAGAATCGGTAACGTCGAGACCAAAATCGTCAAACATTCTGTAGTAGGATTTTCTGTGTAAAGGCTCTGTATCAACGATTACTCCGTCCATATCAAAAAGAACTGCTTCTATATTCATTTTTTCTAATTGGAATGTTGAATTTTTAAAAAGTGTCAATTTCAATGTTACCTCCGTAATTCTGCCAAAAGTTCAAAAGAGCGGAGTCTTTTCTCAAAATCATAGATATGGGAAACAAAAATAAGCTCATCAACGCCTGTTTTGTCTACAAAATTATCCATTTCCCTTTGAACGGTTTCTTTGCTTCCGACAAAGGAATACTGCATCATTTGGGTTATATGGGCTTCTTCCATCGGATTCCAAATTTGTGACATGCTTTTAACTGGCGGCGGTAGTGGTTGCCGTGTATTGCGGATCACACTCAGCATAAATTGTTTCATACTGCTGGCCAAATACTCGGCCTCCTCGTCAGTATCTGCCACAACTACGTTCACGGCGGCCATCGCATAGGATTGTCCAATCTGTTCGGATGACTTAAATCCATCACGATACAACTGAAGCGCTTCATAAAGATGGTTTGGTGCAAAATGGCTGGCGAAAGCGTAGGGCAATCCCAGTTCGGCCGAAAGCTGCGCACTGAAAGTACTGGATCCCAAAAGATAAATTGGAACTTCCAGACCTTCCCCAGGAATGGCGCGAACGGGACTATTTCCAGTGGTCTTTGAAAAATAATATTGTAGTTCCTGAATGTCCATTGGGAAATCGTTTACCGATTCAGTCCGTTCCCGTCTTAACGCTCGAGCAGTCAGCTGGTCCGTTCCCGGCGCACGCCCCAAGCCAAGATCGATCCGATCTGGGTACAAGGTGGCAAGTGTCCCGAATTGTTCAGCAACAATCAAAGGTGCATGGTTTGGTAGCATTACGCCTCCCGAACCTATGCGGATGTTCTTTGTTCCCTGCGCCACATAACCAAGAAGCAAGGGTGTCGCGGAGCTTACCAAACTGTCAGTGTTATGGTGCTCGGATATCCAAAATCGGTTATAGCCCAGTCTTTCCACGTGTTGGGCCAGGGCAAGACTTTCCTCCATGGCTTCTCTATGTGAATTTCCTTGGACCACAGAGACTAAATCCAATACAGAAAAGGGAATGTTTTTATTCATTTTATTGTGTCTTTCAATTATATTAAATTAATGGCTTTATGTTCTCATTTTTGCCCTTTTATACTGAAGAGGCCAAGGAATTGTCTCCCCCATTTGGTGGGCAAAATGAAGCGGAAGATAGGGTTGCCTCAAACTTTCACGGGCATAGAGAATTAAATCGGCCATTTCATTCTGTAAAATTTCTTCAGAAAGTTGGGCAGTGGTGATTTGGCCAACAGCGGAAGTCAAAATACCTGCTTCCTTTCTTATCGTTTCAGCAAATCTGGCTTGATAACCTGGGGCGCTTGGAATTGTGGCCTGCGGAACATTGCCGCCGGTTGAAGTGTCGATTAAATCTACTCCCAATTCTTTTAATCGTTTGGAAAGTTCGACGGAGTTTTCAACTGTCCATCCGCCTTCCGTCCAATCGGTTGCCGATATTCTTACGAAAAGCGGTTTCTCATCGCCCCATTCTTTTTTTACTTCGGAAACTACTTCCAACAAAAACCGGATACGATTACCGAAACTTCCCCCATATTCATCCGTGCGCTTATTGGCGAGAGGAGAATAAAATTGATGGAACAAATATCCGTGCGCGGCATGGATTTCCACAACATCATAACCTATTTTTTTAGCACGGCCGGCTGCGGCAATATAATCGGTTTTTACCTTTTCGATTCCAGAAGCGTCCAAAGCTACTGGCGCAGATTCTCCCTCTCTAAAGGGCAAGGTCGAGGCTGAAACGGTCTGCCATCCATTTTTATGGTTTGGATCTATTTTTGCTGCCCCGTCCTGCGGTAAATGGTAACTCGCTTTTCTTCCTGCATGGGCCAATTGAACTCCAACCAAAGCTCCTTGGGAATGACAAAAATCCACAGTTCTTTTTAATTTTTCAATGTGTTCATCTTTCCAAATTCCCAAATCGCCATAAGTGATTCTGCCTTCGGGCGAAACGGCTGTCGCTTCTTGGATCACCAATCCAAAACCACCGGTAGCCCTACTTCCAAGATGGACTAAAAGAAAGTCGTTTGCATACCCATCAATATAGCTGTACATGCACATTGGTGATACCGCCATTCGGTTTTTGAAAGTGGTGTTTCGGATTTGCAATGCGGAAAAAAGTTTGTTCATTGAAGTTTTATTGTGTTTTGGGATATCCTAATTTTTAATGCTGATTGGACAACAAAGTTAATAACAATACAAGAGTAAAAAGGCTTAATTTAAGTATTTAGAGTATTGTTAACCTTTGGTGGTTGTAATTCGATGTTCCTCGACCCGCATTGCTAAGTGTTTTTATTTTCAGAAAATCAAGATGTGATGAAATCCCTTTTTTTATCGTTTAAAAAGCATTTGTTGAAAGGAAGCCCAATAATCAATAATTAGTTTTATTTTTGTTGTCCTTTTCCCATCAGCGGAACGGAACTTGGTTATTTTTAACATTTCAATATAAAAGATGAAAACACTACAATTCAGGGAGGCCATAGCCGAGGCTCTGAGCGAGGAAATGCGTCGCGACGAGAGCATATATTTAATGGGCGAGGAAGTTGCCGAATACAATGGCGCATACAAAGCCAGTAAAGGGATGTTGGATGAATTTGGTCCTAAAAGGGTGATTGATACACCGATTGCCGAATTAGGTTTTTCGGGGATAGGCGTTGGATCGGCTATGAATGGAAACCGTCCGATCATTGAATTTATGACCTTCAATTTCTCCCTGGTGGGTATTGACCAAATTATAAACAACGCTGCAAAGATGCGACAAATGAGCGGCGGGCAATTCAATATCCCCATTGTTTTCCGCGGACCTACCGCTTCCGCAGGCCAGTTGGCCGCAACCCACAGCCAGGCCTTTGAAAGCTGGTATGCGAATTGTCCCGGTTTAAAAGTGGTCGTTCCCAGTAATCCGGCCGACGCAAAAGGGCTTTTGAAAAGCGCCATCCGCGATGACGATCCTGTCATTTTTATGGAAAGTGAACAAATGTATGGTGACAAAGGAGAGGTTCCGGAAGGTGAATATCTTATCCCTCTGGGCGTTGCCGACATCAAAAGAAAAGGGAACGACGTAACCATTGTGTCGTTCGGAAAAATCATCAAGGAAGCTTACAAAGCTGCCGAAACATTGGCGGAAGAAGGCATTGAGTGTGAAATCATTGATCTTCGGACAGTCAGGCCTATGGACCGGAAAACCATTCTGGAGTCGGTAAAGAAAACCAATAGATTGGTGATCTTGGAAGAAGCATGGCCTTTTGGAAATGTCGCCACCGAAATCACCTATATGGTGCAAAACGAAGCTTTCGATTATCTTGATGCCCCAATAATCAAGATAAACACTGCCGATACTCCCGCGCCTTATTCTCCAGTCCTATTTAAAGAATGGTTGCCAAATAGTGAAGATGTGATCAAAGCGGTCAAAAAAGTTCTATATGTAGAAGAATAGGGTTCCGCTATAAAGATGGTCTTGCAATTTGAATTTCCTTGAAAACCATCTTGGTATGAATATTTTGATATTTTGGAGCAGTTGGGTTTTCTTGGTTTTAAAAAGCCGTAATTTGCGGATTTCATTTGAGTCGAGCTTATTTATGAAGAATTGCATTTTGCTTTTTACGATCCTTTTTGGCCTATGTCTATCGGCTCAGACTAAGGTAAGCGGGGTAGTCAAAGGAATCACAGGAGAACCTATAGCTTTTGCCAATGTGCTTTTCAAGGATTCACAGGAAGGTACTATTTCTGACGAAAATGGCCGTTTTTATTTGGAGAGTTCCAAGACCTATCCAGTTCTTATCATTTCCTTCGTGGGCTATACTACCAAAGAAGTGGAAATTCCGCGGCGCGTTAACTACACCATGGAAATTACCTTGGATGAAAGTTCTTCCGCTCTAGACGAAGTTATTATTTACTCAGGAAAAACTTCTAAAAAGAACAATCCCGCAATCGATATACTGAAAAAAATCTGGGAAAATAGAAGGGAAAACGGCGTAAAAAAATTCGATCAATACCAATACGATAAATACGAAAAACTGGAATTTGATTTGAATACCATTGACAGTTCATTTATGAACAGTAGGATTTTTAAAGGTATGGAGTTTATATTCGAGATGACCGATACCTCCCATGTAACTGGAAAAACCTATTTGCCCATATTTATAAATGAATCATCATCGCAAGTTTATGGAGACAATGTTCTAAATACTGAAAAGGAAATACTTCTTGGAAATAAAAATTCAGGATTTGACAACAATCAATCCCTCATTGCCTTTATAAAAGATCTGTATAGTGAATATGACGTGTATGACAACTATCTCAAATTTTTTGACAAAGCTTTCACAAGTCCTTTATCACGAACGGGGATTGACGTTTATAATTACGTGTTGAGGGACAGTTCGTTTATTGACAACAAATGGTGCTACAACATAGTCTATTATCCCCGCCGAAAGAATGAACTCACATTTAAAGGCGATTTTTGGGTAAACGACACCACTTGGGCAATTAAGAAAATCAATCTGCACGCTTCCAAAAGCGCGAACTTAAACTGGGTTCGCGATGTTTATATTGAACAAGAATTTGAGGTTTACAACGATTCTATTCTATTGATGACCCGAGATTATTTTATGAGTGATTTCAGTTTTCGAAAGAAGGAAAATGCCAAGGGAATGTACGGAAAACGGACGACGCTTTATGACAATTATGCGTTTGATATCCCAAAGGATAAAAAGTTCTATTCGGAACAGGTGGATCCTTACAGATATGAAATTTTTAATCGCCCCGATGAATTTTGGGATGCCAAACGAATGGAAAAACTGAGCAAGGATGAAAAAGGAGTCTATCAAATGCTCGATACCCTCAAGACCGTTCCGAGATTTAGAAATCTTTACGATTTGGCCGCTACTTTGACCAGTGGTTACTATTTAATTGACAATTTTGATGTGGGCCCAATATATTCGATTTTCGGTTATAACGAATCAGAAGGAATGCGGCTCCGTTTGGGCGGAAGGACTTATTTTGGACAGAATGACCCGTGGCGGTTGGAAGGGTTTTTAGCCTATGGTTTTGGCGACGATCGGTTTAAATATGGCATTTCGGGGAAGTGGCTGTTGGATCGCCGCTCCCGATTGACTGTTTTTGGAGGAAACCGTCGGGATGTGGAGCAAACAGGAGCCAGTCTTACCAACAGCAATGACGTTTTGGGACGAAACTTGGCCAGTTCATCCTTGATTTCCGTTGGCACGAACGACCGGCTTTCCAGAATTAACCTTAGTACTATTGGTTTTGATATTGAACCCTGGAAAAACTTTGTGCTCAGGATAACAGGTTCCTTCAGGACTCTTAAGTCCGCAACAGAAACCTTTAGCATAGATTATAAAGTGCTCGATGATAACGGAAATTTTACAGGGGAAATAAAAAGTGAACTCCAACAACCCGAAATTGAGGTCGGATTTTATTATACTCCAGGTAGGAAGACCTCGGGTTACGGCGTGGAACGTACTATTATCAATGAAGGTAACTTTTCTTCATTCTATTTGGGATATGGCTATGGAATGAAGGATGTAATGGGTGGAAGTTTTGAATACAAACGTCTGCAGTCCTTCTATTCCAGACCATGGAACATTGGAGGTTTTGGACGATTGTACTCTACGGTTGAAATAGGAAAAATTTTCGGAGCTGTTCCCTTAAGTTTGCTGAGTCCTATTCCGGGAAATCAAACATATTTCAGTATTTATAATACGTTTACACAATTGGATTATTATGAATTTGTGAGTGATACTTATGCCTCTCTTTATCTTCAACACGATTTTGGTGGACGTATTTTTTCGCGAGTTCCTCTTATCCGGAATTGGGATTTGCGGGAGGTGGTAAGTTTTAGAGGGGTTTATGGAACAATTTCATCTGAGAACAGAGCTCTTAATGCCTCAAATATTGTGTATCGTGCGCCTGAAGATATCTATTGGGAATGGAGCGTGGGGGTGGGAAACATCTTTCGGGTCTTTCGGCTGGATTTCAACTTCCGCGGTAATTATTTTGATACTCCAGATGCCCGCCCATTTGGGGTTACAGGCGTTTTCGGGTTTTCATTTTAAACAATCGAAATCCATAATGGGTTTATTGGGAAGATGTTATTGATCCTTCACTTTAAAATTTTTGAGTTTAAAACGCACAATATCGCCGGGTTTCCAGGTTTGGACTGAGGTTTTTAAAAGAATACTCGTGTTTTCCTCTGCTGTAACTGGCTCATCTTTTCCATTCGAACAGGTTTTACATCGGTTACAACACACCTTCAATTGCATATGGTCACCAAGATAGACACACTGTTCCACCATTCCGCATAGATGTGGTTCTTCGGCATTGCAGAAATCCGTTTCCTCTGCTCGGAAAAACAATTTTACCTTTTCTCTATTTTTGGAAAAAGGACAGTTCATCGATCTTGAAACAAATCCGAAAGGCGTATTGAATCCATCAGCTTCGACCACGGCATCCAGATTGTTGGATTTTCCAAACAATTCAGCTACATACGAAGAGTTGGGGTCGTTGTATAGATTGTCGGGAGTGTCGATTTGCAACAATTTTCCATTGTGCATTACGGCAATTTTATCCGCAGTGGAAAAAGCATCTTTTGTGTCATGGGTTACTAAAATTGCAGTAATTCCCATTGATTTTATAATTTGTCTGACTTCTTCCCTTACTTGGTCGCGAAGAATGGTGTCAAGATTACTGAATGGTTCGTCCATTAACAAAAGTTCGGGACGTGGTGCAAGTGCCCGCGCCAGTGCCACCCGCTGTTGTTGTCCTCCAGAAAGTTGATGGGGAAATTTTTTCACATCTTCTTTCAAACCGGTAAGTTCGATTGTTTCAAACACCCGTTTTTCGGCTTCTTTTTTCTTTAAACCTTTTAATCCGAAGGAAACATTTTCAAAAATATTTAGATGGGGAAAAAGTGCGTAGTCTTGAAATACCATTCCAGTTTTCCGTTTGTTGGCCGGCAATGATTTTCTGCCGCTCACAATTAAATCACCGTTAAGTTCAATCTTTCCGCCATCAGGATGTTCAAGACCAGCTATCAAACGCAGAAGTGTTGTTTTTCCGGAACCGCTTTCGCCTACAAGTGCAAGAATTTCACCTTTCGCAAGTGAAAAAGAAACCTGTTCCACCGCAAATTTATCGGCGTTTCTGTAGCGCTTACTGATATTGTTCAAATTAATAATCCCGATTTCCATACTTATTCTTTTAAACCAATCCTTTTAAATCTTTTCCTATTTAACTCTTGTTTTTTCCAATATGCTCGGTTATTGTTTTACTTTATTTCCGCTGATTACGCTATTCAATATTATAATTGGAATTACTCCTGTTAATACTACTATCAATGAGGCATTTGCTGATTCTGCCACCATTTCGTTTGTTGCCATATCAAAGGCTTTGGTCGCCAACGTGTTGAAGTTGAAAGGCCGTAGGATCAATGTTAACGGCAATTCTTTCAAGATATCAACAAAAGCCAGCAAAATAGCAGCGGCAATACTGTTCTTTATCAAAGGTAAGTCTATTTTCCACAATGTCCTTACAGGTGATGCTCCCAAAGAACGGGCGACTTCATTGACTGAACTCCCTGTTTTCTGAAAACCTGCATCTATGGCATTGTAGCCAACAGCCATAAAACGTACAATATATGCAATTACCACAATAAATAAGGTACCTGAAAAAATCATTCCAATTTGACCTGGATAAACCCAAGAAATCAGTCGATCCAGATCCATCATAGGAATCAAAACACCTACCGCTATTACTGCTCCTGGAATGGCATATCCCATTGAGGCCGTTCTGGCAACATATCTAGTCCAAGGTAATGGACTCAGCCGGATGGCATATAGCAAAAAGATGGAAAGGATTGCAATTGCAATGGCAGATCCTATTGCCAATGAAAAACTTCTTAAAATAAGAATCCCAAATTCTGAATCCACCACATTTTGCCACGTTAAGGATACCCAATAAATGAGTTGCGACAAAGGCAATATAAAACTGATCAACAACACCAGGGCGCACAGTGCCGAATAGATCCATTTGCTTCCTTTTTCTTTTGGGGATATTCTGATGGTGGGCCGTGAATTTCCTTTTTGTACCGTCCAACCTCTGCTTCCGCGCTGAAAGTTTTCCAACCAAATAAGCAATAGCACAATCAATGTTAAAATTGCGGATAGATGGATGGCAGTATTCACATCTCCGAAAGAAAACCAAGCCCTGAAAATTCCAGAAGTAAAGGTGTCGACTCCAAAATATTTTACAGTTCCATAGTCGTTTAGAACTTCCATTCCTACCAGCGCAATGCCGCCAGCTACGGCTGGTCTCGCCATGGGCAGGGCGATTTTGAAAAACACCTGCATTCTATTGCTTCCCAATAAAAGAGCTGCTTCCTGAAGTTCACTGGACTGCCTCATAAACGATGCACGACAGATCACATATACATAAGGGAATAGACTGATGGAAAGTATAAAAATTGCTCCGGGCATATTCATAATGTCAATGATCGCCCCAGTGAAATGTATATCGAAATTATTCCTTAAAAACGCCTGTATCTGTCCCGTATATTCCAGAATGCCCACATAGCTGTAGGCCATCATATAGGAAGGGAATGCCAACGGAAGAATCAACAGCCATTCGAAATATTTTCGGCCGGGAAATTCATAAATTGAAACCAGCCAGGCCATACTCACCCCGATTATAAAAGTTGCCATTCCCACTCCGAGTAGCAATATAAGGGAGTTTGAAAAATAGGAAGGGAGCAAAGTGGTTACAATGTGGCTCCAGTGCTCCCCCGGCTTGTCAAAAATCTTGACCAGGATCGTGAAAATTGGCGTCAATACGGCGAACAGAATTACAATCGCACCTGCGGTCCATTTGTTCCACCAATAGGTGGTTGTTTTTGCCATTTTCGGTTGTTAATTCAGTTTTTCAATTACTTCTGGAAGCAAATGTTTCGGCTTGAAAATCATCCTTCATCCGACATCTTTCATATCATTTCCACCCTACTTCATCAAAAATCCTTACAGCTTCACTGTTGTTCTCTCCCAGTTTTTTCAGTTCGATTGGATCAGCCTTAAAATCTCCCCAAGTTCTTAGAATGGCCGCTTTTTTAGCATCGGGATTTATTGGGTATTCATAATTGAGATTTGCCAATGTCTGTTGGGCTTCCATGCTCGATAGAAACTCGATCAGTTTTATTGCATTTTCCCGATGGGGTGCGTATTTAGTAACGCCAATCCCGCTAATGTTAATGTGTGTTCCCCGGTTATCTTGGTTAGGAAAAATAATCCCCACCGATTCTCCGGCTTTTCGTTCTTCAGGATTTTCATCGTTGAGCAAAAGTCCAATGTAGTATGTGTTTACCACAGCGATATCTCCTTCTCCGGAAGCCACAGCTTTCACCTGGTCACGATCACTTCCTTTAGGGCTCCTGGCCATGTTCTCTACCATTCCTTTTGCCCATTCCACGGCTTTGTCACGGCCGTTTGCTTCTATTATTGATGCCAACAAGGATTGGTTGTAAATATTCTCTGAAGACCGGGTCAATACTTTCCCTTTCCACTCTGGATTCGTCAAATCCTCATAATTTTTAAGGTTCTCAGGATTTACACGTTCTTTTGAATAAGCAATGATACGGGCCCTATAGGTCATGCCAAACCAATATCCTTCCTTCTCCCTAAATTCAGGGGCAATATTGGTTTCGAGTATGTCTGAACTAATGGGCTGCAGAAGATCTCTTTCCTGGGCCCGGTACAAACGTCCGGCATCTACCGTGATAAGAATGTCGGCTTTTGAATCCTTTCCTTCGGTCTCCAATCGTTGTATCAATTCGTCAGCGCTCGCATTCACGATGTTCACCTTAATTCCGGTTTCTTCTGTGAATTTTGAAAAAAGCTCATCGTCAGCTTTGTAATGACGGTGGGTATAAACGTTTACCACATCTTCATCAGAAGCGTTTCCGCAAGATATAAAAGAGCCCAATACAAAGGCTACGAAGCCTGTTTTTAAATATTTGTACATTATTGATTGTTTTTTGTGATTGACTTTTTGCCGATTTTTGAAAACCGAGTTCTTGATCGACTTGGCAAAGATAACTTTATTTAGACTGATTACAAACAAGCTGATAATTTCTTATCGTAGATTATATTTTGTTTTGAGATGACTCTAACTTCGTTTGCCTTCATAGGGAAACTGCTGAGAAACCTCTAAAAGGCATGGTAAACAACCCTATATTATGTTGTGATTCGAAATGTTGTTTGTTTTGCCCATTGGCAATAAAAATTTTGTAGATTTTATTTGGTGACAATAAGGAGTACTTGATAAAATATCCTTCAAAATCCGCCAATTGGGATCGGCTCAGCGCTCTGGTGCTTGAACACACCAAAATGATATTGAAAAAGAAATCGGAATTTTCCGTAGTGTCTAATGTTTACAAATGGATGCTTTTGGCGATCATGTCATTAAAGGGAACAATTGTTTGAAACCCTCTTTCTCTGAAATACTCCATATTGTTTCTGGTTCCTGTAGCCAGAATAAAATCTCCGCCCCAAGCCCCCAAACTTTTGATCGTATGGGGATAATCGCTGAAAAGCAAGGATTTAACCGTGGGTAAATCGATTATTTTGGATATGATTTTCTCGTGGAGGTTTATAAGATTTTCAAAATCCAAAAGTGATCGAGAGTTTGGGAGTGCATGGCTTATTTCGGAGATTTGGGATAAAATATCCTTCTCAACGTTTGTTTTTTTATATCGGGCAATCCCTTCCTTGCTGTCTTGTTTTTTGTTTAGATATATAAAAAATAAGCTGTCTGTGAAGTTCCAAGTCAATTCTACTGGGATGATTTTCGGCTTTTTGATCCGTTGATAGAGTAGGGGGAAATCATTTTGTGCGGCTGCAATATCATATCCGCTTCCTCCAAAACTGTTGGAAAGCAATGTGAATGCATCGACTTCGGCCCAATTGGCCAGGTTGTTTATCAAGGTGGAAGAAGTGCCTAATCCCCAATTCCTTGGAAAATCTAGTTTTGTTCGAACCTGAAATCCTTTGTTTCTGGTTAAGAAGTTTGGATTTAGGGCTTTAGCTTCCTGAAATATTTTTGAAATGGTTATTGAATCCTTACACTCTGGATCCGTAGGAAGAAAACCTTTCGAGTCGAAAAATTCTGTGAACCAAATATTATCTTTTTCATCAATGCTTTGCCAATGGATACCTGGTTTTTCTGAAATCCAAACTTCCAGTGATTGGCCAAATTTGGTGGGAATGGCTAAAGCAGTTGCGCCATCAAGAACCACATATTCGCCGGTAAGCAAAAGTTTTCCATTGCTGTGGAATTTTTGGTCCGACTTTTCCATTTCGATCAATTTCTTAGATTTCCTAAAAAAGCAACTACCGAACTGTATGAAACTGCTTTTTCTTTATAGTATTCCAAAGCTTTCTCCTTCTCTTCGTCTGTGGCTTCCAATTGATTTAGAATATTCATCAAATGCATTTTCATATGTCCTTTTTGGATTCCAGTGGTCACCAGTGAACGGATTGCTGCAAAGTTCTGGGCCAGTCCGGCCACAGCAATGATTTTCATTAGGTCTTTGACATCGGGTTTTTGTAGGATTTCAAAAGCAAGTTTTGTTAAGGGGTGAAGGGAAGTCAGTCCGCCCACAGTTCCAATAGCCAAAGGCAATTCAATCCAGAAAGTGAAAATATCATCCTCAATTTTTGCATGGGTCAAACTGCCATAGTAGCCGTTTTTTGCGGCATACGCGTGGACGCCCGCTTCTACGGCTCTAAAATCATTTCCGGTGGCCAAAACAACGGCATCAACGCCATTCATGATTCCTTTGTTGTGCGTTACCGCCCTGTGTGTTTCTGTTTTAGCTATTTCGATTGCACGAACAAATTTTTTCGCAAATTTTCTACCTTCTTTATTTTTGGTAGTCAGATCGTCAATGTGGCAACTGACTTCGGCACGCACCAAACATTTCGGCACGTAGTTGGAAAGAATGCTCATAACCACTTCCGGATATGCTGCATTGTCTTGGAAAGCGTTGAAATTTTTGGCTTCCTCCTCAAAGATGCGAGCCATTTGTTCCAAACAACTATTGATGAAATTTGCGCCCATTGCATTCTGGGTCTCAAAAGTGGCGTGGATATGGTAGTACCCTTCAAGAATATGGGATTTATTGACCAAGGAAAGCTCCAAAAGTCCGCCTCCGCGAGTTTTCATATTCTTCTCAAGAGCACGTATTCCTGTCTGGAGTTTGGGCTTTACTTCTAAAAAGAAATCCTTTATAATTTCTTCATTTCCATAAAAATTGAAATGTATCTGTCCATTTTTCTCTGTGGAAATCACTTCTGCCTTAAATCCTCCGCGATCCAACCAATATTTGGCCGCATTACTGATGGCGGCTACAACAGAACTTTCTTCTGTTACCATTGGCAATGCGTATATCCTGTCGTTAATCCGTACGTTGGGGGCAATTCCAAAGGGCAAATAATAATTGGAAAGGGTGTTTTCCACAAAATCATCGTGGAGCTGTTGCAGGGCACCATCTGCATTCCAATACTGACTTAGGATATTTATTGACTCCGGATTGTCCTGTAAATAATTCGCTGCGAGCCAATTTATTTTCTCAGCCTTTGATTTTTTTGAAAACCCGGAAACAGCTTGGTTCATTGAAGGGATATAAAGATGATTTGCAAATATAGGGCTTACGCGAGGTTTCTTTGAAATCATTTTGGATAAAAAAAGCATCCGGATTTTTCAAAACAGATTAAGATGGTTTCTTTTTGATTATCGAGAAAATTATTCGGGTTTTTATGCTTCTTTTTTTTGTGCATCCTTTGTAGGAAATGGACGAACGTTGAATTTTTTTCTTCTTGGCCGCAGTTTTCCGTGGCTTCCGATACTAATTTTCCCACGTTTGGTTTTCTTGTCTCCTTTTCCCATTCGATTATTTTTTAGTGAATTTACGCTGATCAATTTCCTGAAGGCGTTTCCTCAAATATACAAAAGAGGTGTTGAATTAAAAAAAAAACAGCTTCAGTGTTCTATCCAATTTTTAATTATTTGTTTTCCCAATGGAGTGAGAATGCTCTCGGGATGGAACTGCACCGCACAAAGGTCAAAGGTGCGGTGACGAAACGACATGATTTCCCCTTGCTCATCTATGGAAGTGATCTCTAATTGCTTCGGGAATCTGTCTTTGGAAACAACCCAACTATGATAATGTCCCACTTCAAATTCACTCGGAAAATTTTTAAAAAGAGGCTCTATTTTCGAAATAATCGTTGCCTTTGTGGAAATTCCGTGAAGGGCGTGGTCCAAATTTTTCAGCGTTCCCCCAAAAACCTCGGCAATGGCTTGATGGCCCAGACAAACTCCCAAAATGGATTTGGATGACGCAAAATGACGGATTGTTTTTTTCATAAATCCTGCATCTTCGGGGATCCCAGGGCCCGGGGAAAGCAGGATTTTATCAAAAGCTTCGACTTCTTCCATAGAAAATTGATCGTTTCGTTTAATGGTTACCTCACAATTCATTTCTTCTAAGTAGTGCGCCAAATTGTACACGAAACTGTCGTAATTGTCAATAATAAATATTTTCGGTCTTTCTGGTTTTATGTCGAACATTATCTCCTGCTATTGGCATCAAATATAACTGGTATTTTCCGTCTTAGAAACAAGGAAAATTCAGAATATTTTAGTGCATTCTCAAGGACTGATTGCGGATTTATGTATTTTTGTGCCTAAATTACATTGACTATGGCAAATTTAACGCAAAAAGAATGGCAGGAACAATTGGAAAATGACGAAAATGCCATTATTCTTGACGTTCGTACTTCGGAGGAAATTGAGGAAGGTTATATAGAGGGTGCAGTGAAGATGGACATACAGAACACTGCGAAGTTTTATGAAGAATCCCAAAAATTGGATCCAACCAAAAGTTATTATATCTATTGCAGATCCGGCGGGAGAAGTGGGCAAGCGTGTGCATTGTTCAACTCATTGGGGATCAATAAAACATATAATTTGGTCGGAGGAATCTTGGCGTGGAAGGGAAATCTAATAAAAGAACAGTCATGATCATTAGGAATTTATCAACGGTTTTCATTCTTTTTGCAATGCTCTTTTTGATGTCGTGCAATGATTCTGGTTCAACAGAGATAAGAGTCATTTCGCCAGAAGAGGTAAATGACGCTGTATATGGAGGCGAGCCACAACAATTAGTGGATGTTCGCACACTGGAAGAATTTAACAATGGACATCTCGCAAATGCCCAGAACATTTGTGTGACCGATGACGATTTTCAGAAAAAACTGGTGGACCTTGACAAAAATAAGCCGGTCTATCTCTATTGCAGAAGTGGAAAAAGGAGTGCCAAGGCTGCCAAACTCATGAAAGAGCTCGGCTTTAAGGAAATTTACGACATGGAAGGTGGGTATACTTCTTGGGAAGAACATGGGTTTGAAACTGAAAAATGACACTTTGGTTTTTAACTATTTTTTATTTCCAACGGTTAAAGTATGGCTAAAATATTAAAATCCATTGCATTGGTAATGTATCTTTGTAATAAACGGGGAAACGTGATGCACAAAAGCGCCATTCAGAAAATTCTTGAAGCAGTTATAATTGAAAGTTGTGATTTTGAGATTCTGCCCAATAAGGCTTTCAGAAAATTTCATAGTGCATTCTTAAAATACTCTTTCGGTGCTCTGAATGTGGAAATAGATTATCGTAAGAAAATCATTATGGTATGGAGCTCCAAACCTCTAAGTGGGGAGCGTTTAGAATTATATAACGAGGATTTTCTTGAAAAAGTCAGATACACCGATTTGGAAGAAACACTTTTGGGATGTGTAGAGCCGGGCGTTTTCAACGAGCGATTTTACAAACATTTATTGTACGATCTTGACCGGCTTACAGAGGGCGATGAGTCCAAAACGGCTTAATTTCTTTTCCTTTCTTTCCTGATCCCGATTCCTTTTAAAATTTTTTAATAGACCTTCAAAAGGTTCTTCCTGTTTATTGCAAAGCGATGAACAATACTTTTGTAAAGCTCTTTTTTCCAAAGGAAAATGGGCTTAGATTTGCAGCCTAAAATTTCTTCAATTGACAAAACAAATCACCGATACGATCATTATGATCCGTCCTGTTGCGTTTAGGATGAACGAACAGACGGCAGTGAATAATTATTTCCAAGAGGACATAGACATTAAGAACGCCGAGATCAACTTAAAGGCGCAACAAGAATTTGATGCTTTTGTGGAAAAATTGCGAGCCGTTGGCGTACAGGTGATTGTTGAAAATGACAATTTGGAAATGGACACCCCTGATTCGATATTTCCGAACAATTGGATCAGTTTTCACGAAAATGGCGACATTGCGCTCTATCCTATGTTTGCCGAAAATAGGCGTCGCGAGAGGAGGGAAGAGGTTTTGATCCGCTTGGAAAAGGAAGGATTTGAAATCCAAAACGTTTATGATTATTCTCCTGCCGAAAATGATGGGTACTTTCTTGAGGGCACTGGCAGCATCTTGATGGACCGAGTTAACCGTAAAGCATATTGTGCGCTTTCGCCCCGTGCGGATGAGGAATTGTTGATCGAATTCTGTGAGGATTTTGAATACACCCCGGTGATTTTTAGTGCAAATCAAACAGTGGGTGGAGAACGGTTGCCAATTTACCACACCAACGTAATGATGTGTTTGGGAGAGGGATTTTGTGTAATCTGCTTGGAATCCATTGATGATGCCAAGGAAAAAAACAACGTGGTCCGACACCTAAAGCAGGATGGAAAAGAAATTATTGCCATTTCCGAAAGCCAAATGCACCATTTTGCGGGAAATATGCTCCAGGTCCAAGGCGTGGATAAAAAGTATTTGGTCATGAGCAGCGCCGCACACAACAGTTTGACCGAGGAACAAATTGCTGTTATTGAGAAAACAAGTGAGATTTTAAGTAGTGACCTGACTACTATTGAAACCTGCGGAGGCGGAAGCGCGCGATGTATGATGGCCGAAGTTTTTCTGCCAAAAGCACAATAATTCTGTTTTTCAAACGAAACTTGGTAGGTTGGTAATCATAAATTAGGCAGTAGAACACTCGGTTTATTTGCTTAAATTGTTATCTTTAAAAACTTATCTCCATATTATACCATAATGAAAATCCTCAAAATAGTTCTAATGTTGGTCGGAGTCGCAATGATCATTTATGGCGTTTACAATATTTTTGTTCCCCAAGAAATGATTGAAGTTGCCGCCCTAGAAGCTAATGTCGATCCCGGGTTTTCAAACCAAACGGCAGGAATGATTGGGATTGGCGTTTTTGCGCTTATTGCCGGGATATTGATTAGGAATAGAAAGTGATTTTTCTTAGGCAATTATAGTTTTGAAAATTGAAATTACTCCCGCACTGATATATTCCACTCCAATTGAAATTACAATAAACCCAACTATTCGGGAAATTGCATTGATTCCTGATCCGCCTAGGATTTTACTGATATAATG
>CAZMDY010000017.1:18195-21569 GCA_964565295.1 uncultured Aequorivita sp.
CCTCCGGCAATTCGTAGTGCGTTTAAGCTTATTCCAAAAAAAGAGAGCAAATAGGTTCCTGCAAAAAAGGAAATAAGCAGAATCAAAATTACGTTGATGGTGGTCAGCAACGAAGTTATATTGCGCTCTCGGGCCGAATCATTGCTCGTTAGGCCCACGAAAATTGGAACTGTTCCCAGGGGATTTATTACCGAGAAAAGTGCAGCAAAAACATATAAAAATATCTCCATAGTTTTTTTGACAAAGAAACTTAGTGTTTTTGTTTTTTATTTTAAGTATAGGTTATGATTTTAGTCGAAAAATTATTTTTTCTGTTCTTTCTACATTCGTTTAAATTTAGCTTAGTTGATTGATGACAAATTAGTTGGGTCTGGAGAAATCTCTTTTGAGAAAATAAACACCAAAAACATAGGGAACAGTGAAATCCTGAAATCTGACAAACTGTTTGTTCGTAAAAAATATGCGCTTCCCCAAACTTTTTGAAACTTTAAAATGCTGTATATTTGCTCCCAATCCATTAGAAAATCCATATACCAGAAATGTCTCTTCAACAAACCATAGAAAAGAAAATCATATCGGCTGTAGAGCAATTATACAAGGTCACACTTGAATCGGTAGAACTTCAGCCCACCCGAAAGGATTTTGAAGGCGATATAACTGCTGTTGTTTTCCCGATGCTCCGGATTATAAAAGGAAATCCCGTCCAGATTGGTCAAGCGATCGGTGCTTATTTGGTGGAGCATGTTTCGGAAATTGAAAAATTCAATGTGGTCCAAGGTTTTCTGAACATAGTTTTGGCCGATACCTATTATTTGGATTTTTTCAATTCCATAACCGATTTTTCCACTTTCGGGAAAGTTCCCCAAGGGAAAGATGCCCTGATGGTAGAATATTCTTCGCCCAACACCAACAAACCTCTTCATTTGGGGCACGTCCGAAATGTCCTACTTGGCTATTCGGTTTCCGAAATTGAAAGAGCTGCCGGAAAAAGAGTCTATAAAACACAGATTATCAACGATCGGGGCATCCATATATGCAAAAGCATGATTGCCTGGGAGAAGTTTGGAAATGGCGAAACCCCCGATTCCACTGGACTGAAGGGCGATAAACTGATCGGGAACTATTACGTGAGATTCGACCGGGAATATAAAAAGCAAATTGAAGCGCTAAAAAAGGAGGGAAAAACAGAAGAAGAAGCGAAAAGCCAAGCCCCTATCCTTATGGAAGCCCAAGAGATGCTCAGAAAATGGGAAGCTGGTGACGAAAGGATTATGGCGCTCTGGAACAAATTGAACAGTTGGGTTTATCAAGGTTTTGACGAAACTTATAGAAACATTGGTGTTGATTTCGATTTTAATTATTACGAAAGTGACACCTATTTGCTGGGGAAGGATATTATTGAAGAAGGATTGAGGAAAGATGTTTTCTACATGAAAGACGATGGTTCCGTTTGGTGCGACCTAACGGCCGATGGTCTCGATGAAAAACTTGTGCTTCGAAATGACGGCACTGCGGTTTATATGACCCAAGATCTGGGCACGGCCGTGCAACGAATAAAGGATCATCCCGATGTTAGCGGAATGATCTATACGGTGGGCAACGAACAGGATTACCATTTTAAAGTACTTTTTCTTATTCTAAAGAAATTGGGATATGCTTGGGCAGACAATCTGTTCCATCTCAGTTATGGAATGGTGGATCTTCCTTCGGGAAAGATGAAAAGCCGTGAAGGAACCGTTGTTGACGCTGATGAACTGATTGCACAGATGACGGATACCGCAAGGACCATTTCCGAGGAACTGGGGAAAATTGACAACCTTTCCGATCTTGAAAAAGATGCACTTTACAAAATGATTGGTTTAGGGGCGTTGAAATATTATATCCTTAAAGTAGATCCCAAGAAAAGGATACTTTTTAACCCAGAGGAAAGTGTTGATTTCCAAGGTAACACTGGGCCATTTATTCAATATACCTACGCACGGATCCAGTCAATTTTACGCAAGGCGGGAACTGAAAAGGATATCAGTATTGGTACTGATCTCAAACTTCACCCCAAGGAAAAGGAACTGTTGAAAATTATTCAACAATATCCTGAAACAATCCAAATGGCCGCCGAAAATTTCAGTCCTGCTTTGATAGCAAACTACACTTATGAACTGGTAAAGGAATTCAACAGTTTCTATCAGAATGTGCCCATTTTGGCAATGGTAACCGAAGCTGAAAAAGTCTTCCGGGTCAGGTTGTCAAAAGCGGTGGCGGAAATTATAAAAAGCGCTTTTGCCCTTCTTGGAATTGAAGTGCCCGAGCGTATGTGATATTATGATTTTCGGGCAAAGTATCGATCGACAAACTGATTTTCATTGAGACAGATACGGGATTGCGCTTATTGCTTCAATTCTAATTTATCCAAATGGTAAATTTCCATAATTCCTTTGAGGACTTTCTCGAAATCTATTTTTAGATCTATCAGTTTTCCTGTGCCCATATCCATTACCCACCCATGAATGGCCAATCGGCCTTGTCTTACAGCAATTTGCACATCAGCTGTCTTGATAATGTTCACGCATTGTTCTTGCACATTCAATTCCACCAACCTTCTGTATTTTTGCTCTTCATCTGTTATGGCATTGAGTTCATTTCGGTGTATCCTGTATACGTCTCGGATGTTTCGTAGCCACGGATTCAGGATTCCCAAATCTTTGGATTCCATAGCCGCTTTAACGCCTCCACATCCATAGTGGCCGCAAACAACGATGTTTCTCACCTTAAGGATGCTAACAGCGTAATCAATAACGCTCATTGCGCTCAGGTCCAGATTGGAAACCATATTGGAAATGTTGCGCATCACAAAAACATCGCCTGGTTTTACGCCCATAATCTCCTCGGCAGTAACCCTACTATCACTACAGCCAATATAAAGGATATCAGGGCTTTGTCCGTTTGCCAAATTCTTGAAATAGTTCGGATCCATTCCTAGTTTTTTGTTAACCCAAACTTCATTGTTTTTAAAAATTTGTTCTATATCCATGGTGTCGGGGAAAGTTTCTAATCTGACCATAAATGTACCAAAAAACCTTTAAGTGGTGGACAGTTTTTAATTTTCATATCATTGACGCTCCACACATTTAAGAAATGACATGAGGCATATGGACTTACGGCTTAGGATTACAATAAAAAGTCGCATAAAGTACAAATATAAGCGTATCTTTACCGCTTATTAATTCCCTCGGCTTAGTTTTGGGAGTTCTTAAACAGATCGTATTCAATAAGTTCTTCAATAGAATCTTAAAATACCTCGGTCCAAAAACAAAAGCAGGTCTCCAATAGAAGAAAATAATGCTTTCTGGCCAAGTTCAAAAAGAAAACTTAAAACC
>CAZMDY010000018.1:0-7751 GCA_964565295.1 uncultured Aequorivita sp.
AATGCCTTTAACTTTTGCCCTTATTAAAGAACGGAAGAATCCACCAGATCGTCGAGTAGTGTTTTCACCAAAAAAATGCCAAGAGTTGATAAAACGATATCCAAAAGCAAGATTGATCGTGGAGTCCTCCGATATTCGGATATTTTCTGATGATGAATACCGTAAAGCAGGGTTTGAGGTTCTCGATGATGTATCTCAAGCCGATGTAATGTTGGGCGTAAAGGAAGTGCCGATTGATGCGCTCATTCCAAATAAAAAGTACATTTTCTTCAGTCATACCATTAAAAAACAACCCTATAACCGGACACTTTTACAAGCCATTCTACATAAAAAAATTGAATTGTATGACCATGAAACCATGGTGGACCAAAATGGTAATCGACTGATTGGGTTTGGGTATTATGCCGGGTTGGTAGGCGCTTATAATGGTATTCGAGCCCTTGGGCTTCGCGATGGTCTTTTTGAATTGCCAAAAGTGGAAGCTCTGCACAATCTTGAAGAGGTGAAAACGGAATTGGACAAAATCCAACTTCCTCCAATAAAAATCCTCCTCTCTGGGACGGGAAAAGTTACTAAAGGTGTAAAAGAAATTCTCGACCATTTGAAAATCGTGGAAATTCCGGTTTCTAAATATCTCGCCATCGACCATTTTACAGAAGCGGTTTATTGTATAGTCACTATCGCCGATTACAACAAGCGAAAAGATGGGGGAGAATTCAATAAACAGGAATTCTACAACGACCCATCAAAATATGAGAGTGATTTTATGAAATTTGCAAGGACAAGTGATATGTTTATCACAGGACATTTTTATGGAACTGGTGCGCCCTATTTGTTTACAAGAAATGATGCCAAAAAACCAGATTTCAGGATAAATTTGGTAGCCGATATTTCTTGTGATGTCGATGGGCCAGTGGCCAGTACTTTGCGAGCATCAACAATTGCCAATCCTTTTTATGGATATGAACAACAATCTGAAAAAGAAACGGATTTTAAACAGCCCGGCGCAATCGCCGTTATGGCAGTGGACAATTTGCCCTGCGAGCTGCCAAGGGATGCAAGCCAAGGCTTTGGCGATACCTTTCTTGATCATATTATTCCCGCTTTCTTTAATCAAGATAAAGATGGTATTTTAAAACGAGCACGAATAACCACTGAAGAAGGAAAATTGGCTAACAGATTTGCATATCTTCGAGATTATGTAGAAATTGCGAAAGTGGAAAATTAACATTTCACTAACAATCTACCATATTATTAAAAGAGGAGGGAAAACGGGTCTTGTTACCGGTGCTGCTTCAGGACTGGGATACGAACTGGCCACACTACTGGCCAAAGATGGTTATGACCTTATATTGGCGGATGTGGATTCTGAAAAACTTCAGGAATCAAAATCGGAAATCGCAAAACAATATCCTGTAAATATAGAGTTGATCGTTAAAGATCTGAGCCAAAAAAATATTGCCGAACAGATTTTTCAAGCTCTGGAAGGCAGAACAGTGGATGTGCTGATAAACAATGCCGGCTTTGGGATATTTGGAAATTTTCACGATACCGAATGGCAACGGGAGGAAGATCTGCTGAACCTGCACGTAATGACAACCACCCATCTGACCAAATTGGTCTTAAAAGAAATGGTGGTCCGTGGAAGTGGAAAAATTCTAAATATTTCTTCTCTTGCGGCTTTCCAACCTGGACCTTTAATGTCGTTATATTATGCTTCCAAAGCATATATCCTTTTCTTTTCCGAAGCAATCGCAAATGAACTCAAAGGTTCTGGGGTAACCGTAACTTGTCTTTGTCCGGGCCAGACCAATACCTGTTTTCAGCAGGTGGTGTCCAATGGCAGCAAATCTAAAAATAAAATATCCTTTAATATTGCCTGTCCCAAAAAAGTGGCAAAATATGGATATGAGGCTATGCAAAAAGGGAAGGTGGTTGCCGTGCCAGGAAACATTAATAAGTTTCTTTCAAAATTGCCTCGGTTTGTGTCCCGTAGAACTGCTACTGCCGTCATTCGACGTATACAGGAAAAGAATCGACAGGGTTGAACTAATTGGTTTGGTCATATTTTTTTTAGGGTAATGCGCGCATCCGATTGGATTTTTACCAACGCTCCAAAAAATTCACGTAATGATTCAACGGCATCTTTAGGAAAGCTGTAAGTGTTCAGTCTAACATTTAACCGAATGTTGATTTTAGTATCAGAAACGTCATAGACTACGGAAAGTTCTCCATCGTCATTTGGTAGTCGGACCAACTTGTTTTCGGGAACGCTTAAAACCTCATATTGGTCATTAAGATCAATGGAAACCAAATAATTGTTGACCACTGGATACATGAGATCGATCGGATACTCTCGGATGCTATTTTGGAATGGATTTGTCGAAAAATAGGTTTGCATAAAAAATGGGGATAGATAAATTCTTTCTCCAACAACCTGTTGATAAAGAGAAACGTCATAACTCTCTTTAAATGGCTGATCTAGATCATCTGTATTTTCCATAATGAGATTGGAAACCTCCAGCATTTCGTTTTGGCTCTGTTTTCTTTTTATAACCTCGTCCTTGCCGTAATCGTTAAAAGTTTTTCTTTTGATCACGGAAACATATCCTGTGGAAACTTCATTGATCTTACCTTCGAAATTGCCTTGTTCATTAGCAACGAGCTGTAGGTTTGCGTAGTGCATATTCCGGGCAATGGGCGCAATAGGCTCCCAATAGCTGCCATTTTTGAAATCCATGACCCGGCCATCCACATTCAATGCTCGAGGTGGTAATACTCCAAAGGGTGTGTATTTGTCCGTGGCATCCAATAAATATTTTTCCTTTCCAAGTTCCAAAAAAACTATGATGTAATTGAAATCATTCATGACAGGGTATTGTTTAGTGGGAAGCGCCCTATCTCGGGTCGTGATCCACATCAATTTTGCTTCCAATCCACCTGCCTCCAACGCATTGATCAAGGCAAGATTAATTTCAGAGCTATTTCCTGTGCCTTTGTCAAATGCCTCTTTTACACGGTTGCCCTCTACACTGCTTGTTTTGCCATTGTAGTTCATGTTCTTTTGTACAAAATAATACACCGCTTTGGCCCGTTCCAGATCACTGGAAATAGAAAGAACATTGGCAGGTAGTTTTTCCTTGAAATAACTGGAATATTTAAGTTGGCGGCCTAAATCTTTGTTTTGTTTAAAAAACTGGTCAACATCTTTCCAAGTTTTTGAATAATTAATCCTACCTCGATTCACTTTAACCATATCCCGCAATTCAAACACCAGGGAAGGAATATAATTATTTCTTGAAAGCATATATTCCTCTTCCTTGAAGGCGGGTACGTGCTTCATCACATAGGTGGCCGATTCGCAGTCGCCTGGCACCTTGTATCCAGGAAGATGAAAACAGGACAGTTTTATTTCGGCGTGGTTCACATCCAGCTCTCGATCGCCATATAGGGATTTATTATAGGTGTAATTTCCCGGAATTTCGGTGTGCAGTTCCGAATAGATCGTGGGCAGGTCGTTCATAAATGTCCACGTTCCGATATTAAACAAATAGGGTGTTTCGATACGGTATGTATATTCCAGGATGCTGCCGTCCTGAATGTTAGCAAAGGCGAATCTTTTTTTGGACCAATTCTGGCTTTCGTCCACATCAAAAATGTCACTTTCACGCACATAGATTTGGGATTTTCCATTGTGGGTCACAGCTCTTAGGTCCTTTATATTCTCCCTAACATTGTTTTGTCTATAATAAGGTATCTCAACCGCCGAATATTTGAAATTTTTTGAATCAAAGACCTTTATTTTTCGATGGACTTCTTTGAACAATCGTATAGATCGATCTACAGCATCCACTGTGTAATTTCCTCGTTCGTAAAGAATGACCCCAGCAGCGTCGAGGTCCTCAGGATAGTTTTTCATCTCAAATTCGTGAGGCAATGGCGATCCAAACGTATGCGGTGGAATCGTTTGGGAAAAGCAAACAACGAAACTGAAAAATGCGAAAAAATTAAGTGCTTTGTTTAGATACATATTATTTTCTTTTTAAAATGATTTGTTCTTCTTTAAGAATCGTAACAACAGTGGTAAAAAAATTCTTTAAGTATGGATACGCATCGGGTGGGAGCCTGTATGCATTTAATTTTAATGAGAAACGAATATTTATTTTGTTGTTTTCCCCACTATAAATTACCGAGCACTCCGCATCATCGTTCTGCAGTTTTATGGTTCTGCTTTGGGGCAAATGTTCAATTTCATACTTATTCCCCAAATCGATGGAAACTAAATAAGTATTGATAAAAGGGAAGCCAAAATCCATTGGATAGCTACGTTCCTCCATTTTAAATGGGTTTTCAGAAATATAGGTGTTGGTAAAAAAAGGATGGAGAATTGTCTTATCACTTACAATTTCTGGCTTTATGAAAATATCATAGTTGGCTATAAGTGGCTGTTCAATTTCTGAAATGTTTTCCAATTCAAAGTTTTCAATTTCAATTCCTGCTTTTTCATTGGTTTCTGATTTTACAAATTCCTGAAGTGTTTTTTCAGCTATACTGTTCCTTTTTCCCAAGGCTATATAACCTGAATTTGATTGGTTCACTTTTCCAACGAAATTGCCATTGGCATCTACGCTTATTTGTGAATTGATATAGTCGATGTTTTGTTTGAAAGGTTCAATGGGCATCCAATAACTTCCTTTTTTGAAATCCATCACGCGGCCTTGAACGTTAAGGGCCTCAAAAGGAATAATTCCAAAGGGAGCTTGTTTATTGGTGGCGTCCAAAAGAATTTCCGAACCATCCACATTTAAAACGGCAATTACGTAATTGAAATTGGAGAGTACTGGATAATGTTCGGTAGGAAGACCATTGTTTCGAGTGGAAAGAATTACTGGTTTGGCATCTAATTTTGCAGCTTCCAATGCGTTTACCAATGAGATGTTTATTTGTGAAACACTCCCTTTTTGGTCTCGAAAAGCATTCCGTACATCCCTACCATAACTGAAATATCTGCCGTTCCAAGTGTAGGTGTCCTGAATGAATTTATAGACCGCCTTTGCTCGATCCAGATCATTTTCAATATTTAATATTTCCTTCGGCATTTTTCTTCTGAAATAACCTTTTTCCGATAGTTGTTTCCCAAAATCATTCCTATTCCTAAAGCGCTCATCTACATCTTCCCAAGAGCGGGTGAAAACGTGTTCAAAACCATGAAATGCTTTAAAGTAAAGAGGTTCAAACACAATTTTTGAAACATAATTCTTTCTTGACAGCATATGGCTTTCTTCAATAAATGAAGGAACGTTGCTCATGGAATAGGTTGCTACTTCGGTGTCGATATGCCAATTGTTGGAAGGTACCAGAAAGCCGTCTATTTTAATCCATGTTTTGCTTATATCCAATTGTTTGTCGCCATAAAGAATACGGTTGTACTGAATGTTGACCGGCAATGACGTTTGAAACAGACTGTAGATGGTAGGGAATGCATTTTGAAATTCCCATCCATTCAAATCATAAAAATACGGACTCACGATTGTGTATCGATATTCTAAAATACTTCCATTCTGTACATTCGGAAATGTAAATCGTAAAGCTTTGTTCGCCCCCGATTTTTCAATTTTATAAAAAGCATCTTTTGGAATAAAATTCTTTATTGCACCATTATGGGTAACGGCTCTATAGTCCAAAATCTCTTCTCCATAATACCCGTTTGGCTCATAATAGGGGATTTCTAGGTTGGCAAAATCAAACTTTTTGGCATCCAAAACCTTGATTTTTCTGTGGATTTCCTTAACAAGCCGAACGGCGTTTCGCCTAACGATGGAAACAGCATAGTAATTTCCCGATTCATAAAGGACAATTCCGGCAGCGTCCGGTTCAGTTGGAAATTCCGCAAGTTCGTATTCCTTTTCGCTGGGTTTTCCGAATTCGTCAATGCGGATTGTTTGGGAGTGGGAATAATGATAAGCCACAATCAATAGGACAAATGCAATTCTTTTGGCGGTCATTTTAACAGAAATATAAGAATTGCAAAATAGAATAAATCCACAACAAAAAAAAACACATAATGTATTTTACTGAATTGAGCTTTTTATGGGCGGGCTTTATTTATAAAAAAATGTCTATCTCTTAAAAGGCATTGACAGTTTTCCGGATGGCCACCAATTCTGTCAACAATTTTTCAAGTAGATCTATATTGAGCATATTGGCCCCGTCGCTTTTGGCGTTTGCGGGATCGAAATGTGTCTCGATGAAAATCCCGTCCGCACCCGTGGCAATTCCTGCTCTTGCGATTGTGGAAATCATTTCGGGCCGGCCTCCGGTGACTCCCGCACTTTGGTTGGGTTGTTGCAGACTGTGGGTAACATCCAAAACTACTGGGGCATATTTGCGCATGGTCGGAATCCCACGGAAATCAACGATCATGTCCTGATAGCCAAACATAGTTCCACGATCGGTGATCATAACTTGTGAATTGTTGCAGTCCGTAACTTTCATTACAGCGTGTTTCATACTTTCAGGACTCATAAATTGTCCCTTCTTCAAATTCACTGCTTTTCCTGTATTGGCGGCTGCAACGACCAAATCGGTCTGGCGTACCAAAAAAGCGGGAATCTGTAGCACATCTACATATTCCGCGGCCATATTGGCATCGCCTACCTCGTGGATGTCGGTTACGGTGGGAACATCAAAAGTTTCTGAAACCTTTCGAAGGATTTTCAGCGCCTTTTCGTTGCCAATTCCCGTGAAACTGTCAATTCGACTGCGATTGGCTTTTTTGAAACTGCCCTTAAAAACATAAGGTATTTCCAATTTATCTGTGGTCCCAACTATTTTTTCTGCAATCCGCAGGGCCATGTCTTCACCTTCAATGGCACAAGGGCCGGCAAGAAGAAAAAAGTTGTTTGAAAAGGAGTGCTTTATCTTGGGGATTTTGTTTAATTCCATCCTGTATTACGTAAAATATTTGTAAATGTCTGTGGTTTTGTATCTATTTCAAAGATAGTCAAACTTCATTTAAAAATTGAAGCAAATAATCTGGTTGTTTAACAATCTTAATTCACTTAAAAACACTACTTTTGCACCCTCCAAAAAAAATGGGGAAACTATATGGATATCAAAAACATTGCGATTATAGCCCACGTCGACCACGGAAAGACCACTTTGGTTGATAAAATCCTGCACCATTGTGCTACCTTTCGTGAACATGAGGCGACGGGCGACCTAATTCTTGACAACAACGATCTGGAACGTGAACGCGGAATAACCATTACTTCCAAAAATGTTTCCGTCGTTTATAAAGGAACAAAAATAAACATTATCGACACCCCTGGTCACGCCGATTTTGGTGGCGAAGTGGAGCGGGTGCTGAATATGGCCGATGGCGTTCTGCTTTTGGTCGATGCCTTTGAAGGACCCATGCCCCAAACTCGATTTGTGCTTCAAAAAGCCTTGTCGTTGGGATTGAAACCTTGTGTGGTGGTCAATAAAGTCGATAAGGAAAATTGCACTCCAGAAGAAGTTTACGAAGCGGTTTTCGATCTGATGTTTGAATTGGGCGCGGCCGAATGGCAACTTGATTTTCCCGTGGTCTATGGATCGGCCAAACAGAACTGGATGAGCAACGACTGGAAAAAACCCACCGATTCATTGGAGCCTTTGTTGGATATGGTTTTGGAACATATTCCATCGCCAAAAGTTACGGAAGGTACTGTTCAAATGCTGATTACCTCTTTGGATTATTCCTCATTTAC
>CAZMDY010000018.1:7851-21287 GCA_964565295.1 uncultured Aequorivita sp.
AATCCCGAAGCATTGAAAACCATTGCTATAGACGAACCCACGATGAGCATGCTTTTCACCATCAACGATTCGCCTTTCTTTGGTAAAGATGGAAAATTCGTGACCTCAAGACACATAAAGGAGCGATTGGAAAAGGAGCTGGAAAAGAATCTTGCACTTCGGATGGAACCCACAGATAGTGCCGATAAATTTATGGTCTTTGGCCGTGGTGTGCTGCACTTATCCGTGCTAATCGAAACCATGCGCCGCGAAGGGTATGAACTGCAAATAGGTCAACCCCAAGTGATTATTAAGGAAATTGACGGAGTTAAATGTGAGCCTTTTGAAGAAATGACCATTGATTTGCCGGAAACGGTTAGCGGCACGGCAATCAACATGGTGACCATTCGCAAAGGTGAAATGGTCAGCATGGAAGGCAAGGGAGATAGAATGGTCTGTAAATTTATCATCCCCTCCCGTGGCATCATCGGTCTGCGAAACCAAATTCTGACGGCCACCGCAGGGGAAGCAATAATGACCCACCGCTTTTTGGAGTACCAGCCCGTCAAAGGTGGAATTCCCGAAAGACAGAATGGAAGTTTGGTGTCAATGGAAACCGGAACGGCAATTCCATATTCCATCGATAAACTGCAAGATAGAGGTCGATTTTTTGTCGATCCGGGAGAAGATATATATGAGGGACAGGTTATTGGCGAGAACAGCCGACAGGATGATATGGTAATAAACATCACCAAAACCAAAAAGCTTTCCAATGTGCGTTCCTCTGGCGCCGATGATAAGGCTCGAATTGTTCCGGCTGTCAAGTTTTCTTTAGAAGAAGCCTTGGAGTACATCCAAAAGGATGAATATGTTGAGGTTACGCCAAAGCATTTAAGGCTTCGAAAAATCCTTTTAAAGGAAACCGACCGCAAACGGAATAAACTTTAAGACAAGGATACCAAACGATTAAGAGGTAGATTTATATCTTTGCCCATCAAGGCATTTAAAAATAACACAATTAGGACAATACGCCTTGTAGTTAAACTTTATTGTCCCAAATTGGGTTGACAAAAAAAATCGATATGTATTTTCTTTATTTTGACGCTGGAATTGCAGCAATGGTAGTGCAGGCAGTCGTAGCTGCTGCAGCAGGAATTGTCCTTTTTTCAAAAGGTATGATGTATAGGATAAAATCTTTTTTCGGACTTGTAAGGGAAAACAAGGATACTTACGATTCAATTGATTTCGAAGAGCAAGGTGCCGAGAACGATGACCATAAAGAATAATTTCCATTCGGCTTCCTTCCGTGATCCTTCCGGCCATGTTTTTTACGATGGAAATGTTCTTCGCCGGGCGATCAAGCCTATTTATTTCCCCCAGTACAAAAAATTAAGAGATAGTGGTTTTTTCAAAAGCCTTATAGACAACGAGCTTCTGATCCCTCATACAGAAACCTCTGTTTCCTCAGAGGAGATTATCATTACTCCCGAGGTAGTTCCCTTTATTACCAATCCGTATGAATGGAGTTTTCAACAGTACAAACATGCAGCTCTCCACACTCTGAAAATTCAGAAATACGCACTTTCCAAAGGTTTTATTTTAAAGGACGCTTCTGCCTATAATATTACCTTTTACCACGGGAAACCGATTTTTATAGACACTCTTTCTTTTGATTTTTATGAAGAAGGAACTCCGTGGCGAGCTTATAAACAGTTTATAGCGCATTTTCTGGGTCCCTTGGTCTTGGCGAAATATCATGGGACAGAAGCATTCAAAATGATGCAGGCCCATATTGACGGCATTCCAATAAAATTGATTTCGTCGTTGCTTCCTGTGCGGACCAAACTGAGCTCTGTTGTTTATCCAAACATCCACTTGTTGGCCAAAATGGAGCAAAAATACAAGGACGATTACAGGGCCGAGACCAAGATTTCAAAACTTTCCCGCAAAGCACAGGAAAATATTCTACAAACCCTTTTTGATTATATCAAGAACCTCAAATTCAAGGAAGAAACGGAATGGGGCGATTATTATTCCAAAACCAATTATGGCAAAGATGCTTTGGAAGCCAAAAAAGAATTGCTCAAAGAGTGGATAAAACCGTTGAAACCCAAAAAATTGATCGATATCGGTGGCAACGACGGAACGTTTGCAAGAACAGTAATTGACAGCGTGCCGCATATTATCGTTACGGACATTGACAGCAACGCCGTGGATCACAATTATTGGCAGATCCAACAGAACAAAGAGGTGAACATGCTGCCCTTTGTTTGCGACGTACTGCAACCTGCCCCTGGCATTGGGTTCAACAATACTGAGCGAAATTCGTTGTTGGAGCGTTTGAAAGACTATTCCCCCGACGTTACCTTGGCCTTGGCATTGATACATCACATTACATTATCGGGGAATGTCCCTTTTGCAAAATCTGCAGCCTTCTTTGCATCATTTTCCAAAACCCTTATTATTGAATTTCCAACTCGAGAAGATACTTGGGTGGAATCCTTACTGCTTCGGAAACGGGAATTCATCAACCATTTCGATTTTTATAATGAAGAGGAATTTGAAAAGGGCTACCTACAATACTTTACCTTGGAAAAAAAGGAAGTTGTGCAAGGGACAAAAAGATTACTGTACCTATTGAAAGCTAAGTAGATAAAAATTGACGGCTGTTTTTTTGCAGAAGAATATGCCTTTTAAAAACTGAATTCGAACAAATAAATTTCCTTGGAATTCATAGTGGGTTCGGGTTTCCCATCTACAATAAAAATGTATCTTTGCATCCCGTATAGTTATTTTAGCAAAGGCTTCATGGGCACTACAAAATATATCTTCGTTACGGGCGGGGTTTCATCATCATTAGGGAAAGGAATTATTGCGGCATCGCTTGCCAAGCTTTTGCAAGCCAGAGGCTATCGCGTTACCATCCAAAAACTGGATCCCTATATCAATGTGGATCCTGGAACTTTGAATCCTTACGAGCACGGAGAATGCTATGTCACTGATGACGGGGCGGAAACAGACCTTGATCTTGGCCACTACGAAAGATTTTTGAATGTGCAGACCACCCAGGCCAACAATGTTACCACAGGCCGTATCTATCAAAGCGTTATTGAAAAGGAACGAAGAGGTGAATTTTTGGGCAAAACGGTACAGGTGGTTCCACATATTACCAATGAAATAAAAGAACGCATACAATTATTGGGAAACACGGGAGATTACGATATTGTACTCACCGAAATTGGAGGGACCGTGGGCGATATTGAATCCTTGCCCTATATTGAGGCGGTCCGCCAAATGAAATGGGAAATGGGTGACGACAATGCCTTGGTTATCCACTTAACCTTGGTTCCCTTTCTATCTGCAGCTGGAGAACTGAAAACAAAACCGACCCAACATTCCGTAAAGACTTTAATGGAAAGTGGAATCCGTGCTGACATACTGGTGTGTCGCACAGAACATGAGCTTTCCCGCGATTTACGAAGAAAACTCGCCTTGTTTTGCAATGTAAAGGAAGAGGCAGTAATCCAGTCCATTGATGCCTCAACTATTTATGATGTCCCCAATATGATGCTCGAGGAAGGCCTGGACATGGTAACTCTTCAAAAGTTAAATCTGACCAACTACGATGAGCCCAATCTGAAAAAATGGAACAAATTTCTTCAACGCCATAAGAACCCCAAAGGGGAAGTCCAAATTGGATTGATAGGAAAATATGTTGAATTGCAAGACAGTTATAAATCCATTCTTGAAGCCTTTATCCATGCAGGGGCGGAGAACGAGGTTCGTGTAAACTTGGAGTTCATCCATTCCGAGCATATAAATGCAAAGACAATCGGAAGAAAACTTTCAAAACTTGATGGAATCTTAGTTGCTCCAGGATTCGGGGAGCGTGGAATTGAGGGGAAAGTTGCAGCTGTAAAATATGCACGGCAAAACAATTTGCCTTTTCTGGGTATTTGTCTTGGAATGCAAATGGCAGTGATCGAGTTTGCACGGAATGTGTTGAAACTAAAAAATGCAAATAGCACCGAAATGGATTCCCAAACAGAACATTCGGTCATCAGTATAATGGAAGATCAGAAAAATATCACCGATATGGGCGGAACCATGCGATTGGGGTCTTGGAAATGTGATTTGAAGAAAGATAGCCTTGCCCATAAAATTTATAAAACAAAAACAATCGAAGAACGGCACCGGCACCGATATGAATTCAACAATGAATATCGCGAACAGTTTGAGGATGCCGGAATGTTGGCAACTGGAACCAATCCCGATACCGGATTGGTCGAAATTATCGAACTTCAGGGCCATCCGTGGTTTATGGGAGTCCAATATCATCCAGAATATAAAAGTACAGTAGCAAACCCACACCCACTTTTTGTGGCATTTGTGAGAGCTGTGCACAACCATGCATTAAAAAAATAAACAGACAATTTGACACAAAGGATAGAAAGGCGGGATTATTGTAAACAAAACCATCCTTTCGTCAAGTTCAAAAACTATAAATAACTATAATAATACCTAAATCTTTCGGAGCAATACCAATTTTGGAATTGGAAAACTCTCGAGGTTATGGGGTTGAAATAATATATGGAACAGAAAAAATTTGATTTCAATTCACTTATTGGTTTCTTGTTGATAGGTGGAATCTTGGTCTGGATGCTCTACTTGAACCAACCCACGGAAGAGGAACTTCAAGAACGGGCAAGAATTGAAGCAGCGGCCGCAGAAAGTGTCCCAGAGGAAGAGGTCGCTACAGCCAAACCATTGGCGGAGGTTGAACCTCTGGTTGCCGCGGGTTCGGGGGATTCACTGGCTTATGAGGATCTTAGGAACCGGCTGGGTTCTTTTGCCTATTCGGGAACCCTCCCATCTGCTGCAGACGAGGTTACCGTTTTTGAAAATGATGTCCTTTATTTGGAAGTTAGCAATAAAGGAGGATATATCTCCAAGGCTCTTTTAAAGAACTTTACAAAGTATGACTCAATCCCGATTTATCTTATCAATGATGGAAATGCTTTTCTCAATCTTCAATTTTCTGCTGAAAACAGGACGCTAAATACACAAGAGCTTTATTTTGAGCCAACTTTGTCAAGAAATGGTGATGACAAAGTGCTTTCCATGAAATTGAAAACTTCAGAAACAGGGTTCATTGAGTACAGATATACACTCCATCCAGGCGAATATATGATGGATTTCGGCATCAACAGCCAGGGACTCGATGGAATATTGAACACCTCACAGCCCATTTATTTGGACTGGCAGTTGAAGGGATATCGCCATGCGAAAAGTATTCAATATGAAAACCGTTACACCCGTTTGACCTATGAATATGAGAATGGAAAACACTCCAAACTTTCCCCTTCAGGAAATGACCAAGAGGTAGAGCATGATGTTACTTGGATGAATTTCCGTCAACATTTCTTCAGTTCCATGTTGCTTACAGATACTCCTTTTAAAGAGGTTACCCTAAAATCTGAAGATTTAGTGCACGACGAGGAAATCGATACTGTTTATACCAAAAAGTATGATGCAAGAATGCTTTTGGAGCCCAAAAACGGAACGCTCTCCTATAATATGAACATGTATTACGGCCCTTCTGATTATCAAATTTTCAAAGAATACGGCCGAAACTTAGATGAAGCCATGCCATTAGGCTGGGGAATTTTTGGGATGATAAACAAGTATATCATCATTCCGGTTTTCGCTTTTCTAACCGACTTTTTACCTGCTGGAATAGCCATTATCGTCCTGACAATTTTAATCAAACTCCTTCTGTCGCCTGTACAGTACAAACAATATCTATCGCAGGCGAAGCTGAAAGTCCTGAAACCCGAAATGGATGCTATAAAGGAAAAATTCAAAGGGAATAATGTGAAAATTCAACAAGAAACCATGAAGCTGCAAACTTCAGCGGGAGCAAGTCCGTTAAAAGGATGTTTGCCAGCGCTGTTGCAAATTCCTGTTTTCTATGCACTCTTTACGTTTTTTCCATCTGCATTCGATTTGCGCCAGAAAAGTTTTCTATGGGCCGACGACCTTTCCAGTTATGACACCATTGCTGAATTGCCGTTCCACATCCCGTTTTATGGCGATCACGTGAGTCTTTTCCCTATTTTGGCTTCCATCGCAATTTTCATTTATATGATGATGACCACTGGGCAGACCATGCAACAGCAACAACAACCGGGAATGCCAAACATGAAATTCCTGATGTACCTCTCTCCTTTGTTTATGTTGGTGTTTTTCAACAACTATGCGAGTGGATTATCTCTATATTATTTGGTTTCAAATCTAATTACCATTGGGATTATGCTCGTGATCAAAAACTTCATCCTTGACGAAGAAAAAATCCACGCCAAAATTCAGGTTAAAAAAGCACAACCAAGGAAACAAAACAAATTCCAACGAAAGATGGCAGAAATGATGGAACAGGCGGAGGAGCAAAAAAGAAAAGGTAAGCGATAGTTTTTCAAGAATTTTTTTCCCTTTCAATCGTTCATAATTGTTGAAGGCTGAATAATAAAAAATAGATTGTGAACTTCTGCGTTAATGTTTTTGGAAAATGTGGCACACCATGAAACTTAAATTTTTATTGCTTTTTTTGACAATACTGAATCCTCTGTTTTCTTTCTCGCAAAAGGAAATCAACCAAACGGACGATCAAGGTAATCCACACGGGGTTTGGGAAAAATACTACGAAGGCACCGATCAATTGCGCTACCAAGGAAAGTTTAGCCATGGAAAAGAAGTTGGTGAGTTCAAATTTTATTGTGAAGACTGCAAGCAACAACCGATCGCAACCAAAAAGTTCAACAATAGTGGAATTGCCGAAGTAAAATATTTCGACAAAAAAGGCAATCTTTTAAGTGAAGGGAAAATGGATGGGGAACTCCGTGTTGGCGAATGGATCACCTATCACCGAAATTCCAAGGTGCCCATAGTCCGCGAAACTTATTCCAACGGAAAACTCAATGGAAAAAAAATCACCTATTATCCGAATGGTAAAATTACCGAGGTATTGGAATACTCAGATGGGCTTAAAAATGGCGAAAATATTTATTACGCCCCAAATGGAGTTGTAATCAAGAAAATAATTTATAAAAACGACCAGTTCCATGGCCCTGCTTCTTATTTTGACGGCCACGGAAACTTATTGATCGAAGGAGCCTACAAGGATGACAAAAAACATGGAGTTTGGAAGTATTATCAAAACGGAGAGTTGGCCGTAGAAGAAACTTTTCCTAAGAAAAACCGGGATTAATCCAGATCGGTTGGGAAGACACTCTATAATTTTTCTGGCTTCCTTTTTGATTGATAAGCCTTTTTCAAAGATTTGTCGAATTTTGCATTGTGCCACTAACAAGATGTATCTTTGTGTTTTCCGAAAATATAATGAAAAAAAGAGTTGTTGTTGGTCTTAGTGGAGGCGTGGATTCCAGTGTTGCCGCCTATCTTTTAAAAGAAAAGGGCTACGATGTCATTGGGCTTTTTATGAAGAATTGGCACGATGATTCCGTAACCATTTCCAAAGAATGTCCTTGGCTTGAAGATAGTAATGATGCCATGCTTGTGGCGGAAAAACTCGGCATTCCCTTTCAAACAGTCGATTTGAGCGAGGAATATAAAGACCGGATTGTCAATTATATGTTTCGCGAATACCAAATGGGTCGCACACCAAACCCCGATGTGCTCTGCAACCGTGAAATAAAGTTTGATGTTTTCATGAAAATCGCTCTGGGTCTTGGCGCCGATTATGTCGCAACGGGACACTATTGCAGAAAGGAAACATCCAAAGTCGCTGATGGTAAAACTGGCGAAGAGCAAGAAACCCATCATTTACTGGCTGGAAAAGATCCGAATAAAGACCAATCCTACTTTCTATGCCAACTTTCACAAGAGCAACTTTCCAAAACCTTGTTTCCCATTGGGCATTTATTAAAGTCCGATGTGCGAAAAATTGCATTGGAACAAGACCTGGTGACTGCTGGAAAACGTGATTCACAAGGATTGTGTTTCATCGGAAAAGTTCGTTTGCCTGAATTCCTACAACAGAAATTAGCTCCAAAGGAAGGTGAAATCATTGAAATTCCTCGCGAATTTGATGGCTATGACCAAAAAACGCCCATTTTCGGAACACAAGAGGAAAAATTACAATTCTTTTCCGAAAAGCCTAAATACTCCAAAATTGATGGAACTAACTTGGGAACGCACCAGGGCGCACATTATTTTACAAAAGGACAACGAAAAGGGCTGGCGGTTGGCGGCACAAAAGAACCCTTATTTGTAATTGAAACGGATGTTGAGGAAAACATCATTTATACCGGACAGGGAAAGGATCATCCAGGGTTGTATAGGCGAGGTCTTTTTATAAAAGAAGAAGAAATCCATTGGATACGTAAGGATTTGGCTTTGACTGAAAATGAAACAATGGAAGTAACCGCACGAATCCGTTATAGACAACCTTTGGAAAAAGCAACTTTGTACAAAACATTTTCAGGTCTTTATGTTATATTTGACAAGCCCCAATCGGCCATCACCGAAGGTCAGTTTGCCGCTTGGTATCTCAATGATGAATTGGTGGGGAGTGGTGTTATCTCTTAGGGATAATTTGAAATTTCTCTTTCTAAACGTATGCCTAACCACCAAAAATGATCGTGTAACTATTATTACAGAACAAATGAAAAAAACTATTCTCCTTGCCTTGATGATGTTGCCAATGTATTGTTTTTCACAAATGGATGCTCTTGTATTTTTTGCGGATAAACAAAACGTCGCTGCATCCATTGCTAATCCAATTACGATACTTTCCCAAGCGGCAATCGATCGAAAAATGGCACAAGGAATAGCAATAGATGCTCGAGATGTACCGGTAAATGAAACTTATAAAAGTACTATCGGCAGTGCCGCTGGCATTACGGTCTTGGCCAAATCAAAATGGTTAAACGCAATATATGTCAGGGGCTCCGTTGCCAATATCAATAATCTTTTGAATTTTTCCTTTGTCACGGATGTGGAGTTTATGGACAAAAACCTAAACCGTCCTTTTCAGCCCAAGGGTGTTATTGACAAATTCAAAATAGAAGAACAGCAAAAAGTGATATACAACTATGGCGCTGCCCAGAATCAAGTGGAAATGATCGGAGTTGATGTATTGCATGCAGATGGATATGATGGTGAAGATATACTGGTTGCGTTTATGGACAATGGCTATCCCAATGTGCTGACCAACCCTGCTTTTGCACATCTTATAAGTGATTCTCGATTGCTCGGATATTATGATTTTGTTGCGCGTACTCAAAATCCCGATGGTTCTGGGAGCCACGGTTCGGCCACTTTGAGTGATGCAGCAGCTATTGTAGTCCACTCCAATCCGAACGAATCTTTTGTGGGGACGGCACCAAAAGCCTCCTATTATCTTTTTATAACTGAAGATTCCTATAGCGAAACGCCGGTAGAAGAAGCGTATTGGGTTGAAGCATTGGAGCGTGCGGATAGTTTAGGCGTTTATGTCACCAACACTTCCCTGGGATATCAAGCTTATGACAATTCAGCTTTTGACCATTCCTACGACGACTTAGATGGCCAAACTACGCTCGCCGCGCGTGGTGCCAATCATGGTTTTGAAAAGGGAATGATCAACGTTACATCGGCAGGCAACGAAGGCCGCTCTTGGGATTTTGGTTATGTTGGCACACCCGCGGACGCCCCGGGCGCCTTTACGGTAGGAGCAGTGGATTTTAACGAAAACTATGCTGAGTTCAGTTCCTATGGTCCCACGGTCGATGGTCGAATAAAACCAGATGTTATGGCCCAAGGAAGCGGCACCGCCATTGTAAACCAAAGTGGGCAGGTTGATTATTCAAACGGTACTTCTTTTAGTTCTCCTTTAATTGCTGGTGCAATCGCTTCTCTATGGCAAGCAGCCCCCCATTTAAAAAACGATGTGGTGATGCAAGTGGTTCGGGAATCTGCAAGCCAGTACAACAATCCTTCTTACAATATGGGGTACGGGATCCCAAATTTTGGACAGGCACTCAATGCATTGATCCAGTTGAATGTTGAGCAACAAATGCAAGAAAAATTGTTTGCTGTCTATCCCAATCCCGTGAACACAGAGATCAATATTTCTTTCCCCAAAAATGCAGAACAAGCAGAGTTTGTCCTGTACAATGTGTTGGGCGAAATAGTGCTCAAGACCAGAATTTCTCCAATAAAAAACAAATTGGATGTTTCTGGACTGGTTTCCGGAATGTACATTGCTTCCATTACTTCGGACAATAGAACAACTAGCTTCAAAATAATCAAACGATAGTGGCAAATAGAATTTCTACGCTTTTCAACATAAAATATCCAATAATCCAAGCTGGAATGATTTGGAACAGCGGTTGGCGATTGGCAAGTGCGGTTTCAAATGAAGGTGGTCTCGGACTTCTCGGTGCTGGATCGATGTATCCCGAAGTGCTTCGCGAACATATATTGAAGTGTCAACAGGCCACCGACAAACCGTTTGGTGTAAATGTACCGATGTTATATCCCAATATAAATGAAATCATCGATATCATAATTACAGAAGGCGTTAAGATTGTTTTCACTTCTGCGGGGAATCCTAAAACATTCACTTCTAAGTTGAAGGAAAACGGGATCACCGTTGTCCATGTTGTCAGTAGCGTGAAATTTGCTTTAAAAGCGCAAGAGGCCGGTGTGGATGCCGTAGTTGCAGAAGGTTTTGAGGCTGGCGGCCACAATGGGCGAGAGGAAACTACCACGTTTACCTTGATCCCAATGGTAAGGGAACAATTGGAAATCCCGTTGATTGCCGCTGGAGGAATTGCCACTGGAAGGGGAATGTTGGCCGCAATGATCCTTGGTGCCGATGCCGTTCAGATTGGCAGCCGATTTGTAGCGTCTGAGGAAAGCTCCGCCCACAGAGCTTTTAAGGAAATGGTAGTAGCCGCAAAGGAAGGGGACACTCAATTGACCCTAAAGGAACTGGCTCCGGTCCGAATGATAAAGAATAAATTTTTTGACAGCTTGGTCGAATTGTATTCAAAAAATCCGAGTAAGGAAGAATTGATTGCGCATTTGGGAAGGGCGCGTGCAAAAAAGGGAATGTTTGAAGGTGATCTCGATGAGGGAGAACTGGAAATTGGACAGATTTCCGGGTTGATCCACGATATTATACCGGCCGCACAAATATTGCGAGATATGGTATCTGAGTTTGAAGCAGCTAAAAAGGAAGTTGCCAGACTATAACGGTTCCGTTCCAATATACAGGCAGGCCACAAAATAAAAAAGCCCCCAATTCTGGAGGCTTCTGTCTAAAAAACTGTTGCGTATATTAAAGTACTCTTACATTAACCGCGTTCAATCCTTTTTTGCCTTCTTGAAGATCAAATTCTACTTCATCCCCTTCGCGAACTTCGTCGATTAGGCCTGAAACGTGTACAAAATGTTCTTTGTTGGTTCCTTCTTCAGTGATAAAACCAAATCCTTTGGTATCGTTGAAGAATTTTACTGTTCCTTTGTTCATTGTAATTAATTAAAAAATTTATATAAGATGCAAAGATAGAAATTCTATTTGATTAATTGGTTGTTTTATTTAAACTATTTCAATAAACATGGAAATTTTTTCCACTTTGTGTGAACAACCCTTGGTAAACATCGGTTCTATGGCACATAAACGGAAATAAATTGGATGGAGCTCTTCTTTAAATCGAATTTTCATATTAGTAATTTTTTGGTACATCTACCGAAGACTGGATCAATAGACGGTTTGAGATCGAATTTTCATATTAGTAATTTTTTGGTCCATTTAATGGCAAGGAAGTGGGGAAGTCTCTTTGGACCATAAGGCCATAACAGCTTTTTAGAAACCCTGAAAAGGAAAGGAAGAGATGTTGCGTTTTCGACATAAACTTAAAAAGAGTAGCTGAATCCTACAACATTTGTTATTTTTGCCTTCCATAAACCAGCTGTCTAAAGTGGGCAGAATCCAAAACATTTATTATGAATTTACACGAATATCAGGGAAAGGAAATTTTGAGCAGTTTCGGCGTTGAGGTTCAGCGTGGAATTGTCGCTACTACACCTCGGGAAGCTGTTGAGGCCGCCAAAAAACTAACCGAAGAAACCGGTACGGGATGGCACGTAATAAAGGCTCAAGTCCATGCAGGGGGCCGTGGAAAAGGAGGAGGCGTAAAACTGGCCAAAAATATACAGGAGGTTGAGGATATTGCTGGAAAAATTATTGGGATGAAACTAGTTACCCCGCAGACCTCCGCGGAGGGAAAGGAAGTCCATCAAGTTTTGGTTGCCGAGGATGTATATTACCCTGGTGATGGCGAGCCTGAGGAATATTATATGAGCGTGCTTTTAAACCGTTCCACGGGAAGAAACATGATTATGTATTCCACCGAAGGGGGAATGGATATTGAAACAGTTGCGGAAGAGACTCCCCATCTTATCTTTACCGAAGAAATTGATCCGGCAGTTGGGCTTTTGGGTTTTCAATCCCGGAGGATTGCATTTAACTTGGGTCTTAGCGGAAAGGCCTTTAAGGAAATGACCAAGTTTGTTACGGCTCTCTACAATGCCTATAGCGAATCTGATTCTTCCCTTTTTGAAATAAATCCGGTTTTGAAGACAAGCGACGACAAAATAATCGCAGTGGATGCAAAGGTAAGCATAGATGATAACGCCTTGTACCGCCATAAGGATTATATGGCAATGCGGGACAAGCGCGAGGAGAATCCTATAGAAGTGGAGGCTATGGAAAGAGGGTTGAATTATGTAGATCTGGACGGGAATGTGGGATGTATGGTAAACGGCGCGGGTCTGGCCATGGCAACTATGGATCTTATAAAGCAAGCGGGTGGTGAGCCTGCAAACTTTCTGGATGTCGGCGGTACTGCAGATGCCGAACGGGTAGAAGCAGCCTTTCATCTCATCCTAAAGGATCCAAACGTAAAAGCAATCCTGGTAAATATCTTTGGCGGTATAGTCCGTTGTGATCGAGTGGCCCAGGGAATTGTGGATGCCTATAAAAATATGGGAACCATCAATGTGCCCATTATTGTGAGGTTGCAAGGTACAAATGCCGACATAGCAAAAGAACTGATCGATAACAGTGGCCTGGACGTTCACAGTGCAATCGAATTTCAGGAAGCTGCCGATAAAGTGAAGGAGGTATTGTCCTGACCTTTTATTTATTTTCTTATTAAAGCCCTTCTTTTTGTAAGGGTTTTTTTATAACCTCAATTTTTATGGAAAAGGATCCGAAATCATTGCTGAGCGATTTGATAATCATGGTAAAGGCCGATGGTAAAATAAACCCCTCCGAGATACAACTGATAAAAAAGTTGGCTATTCGGCTGGATATTCCTGAAGATGCCGTTTTGGATCTTTTCGAAAAACCCCAGCCATCGCAGGCCGTGTACAGTGAAGTGGACCGCATT
>CAZMDY010000019.1:0-21238 GCA_964565295.1 uncultured Aequorivita sp.
ATATAAAGATCTAAAGGGTATTCCGACATTGCGTTCACCAGATGAAAATTATATGGAAGTTGTGTAGATGAAATTATATTATCATTATTAATAGCTTCGTGCATTCGAATTCCTTGCCCAATTGTAAATAATTCTTTACTACTTGAATGGGTATAAGCCATAAAATTCTTAACGTCAATTGGGTTAATCTGATAAGGACTTCCTTGACAATCCTTAAAAAAGGAAGAGTTGGGGTCATTCGCTCTGTTATCAGGAGTAAGAATTTTCTCTTACATAGTTATTCTGATCGGCAAAGGCAACAATAGAGCCTACACCATGACCATCATGATAAGCTGTAGAGTTTATAGTATCCATGCCCAACAAATTAAAGCAAATATTATATTGCCCAAAATGTTCATTTAATAAATCTACCGCATCTTTTGCCTTTTGAGGTGTCATTGGAGGCCCATTCCAAGTACCATCGTTTTTGGCAATTCCCCAAAAGAATATATTAAAGGAAACAGGGTCAAAGTTGGATAAATAGGCTGGATCTATTGATCTGGAATAAACCTCGGGTGGATTAGGATATTCAGAAGGAGGCGTGCCGCAAAAATCATTAATTTCCTCATTTGCAAAATTTAGATTCTGGGATTCAATCGAATGCCCACATAACAATAAAGTTATAAACAGTATTTTTAAAAAACGACAAGAAAATGTCAACAGGTAATCATTGGTTTTGGTAGTTTTCATGGTATAATATTTATTGGTTAAGTAAATAGGGATGATGATTTGTATTTCAATTTTCATATTAAAAATATATAAAAAAAGCAAACATTCGTGTCTAAATGTAATTTATTTATTTTATTAAACCAAGAAAAACATTAAAAATTAAATAATAAGCCCTAAGAAACATTAACAAAGGTTTTTATAATAACCATACAATCAGTATGATATGAATTTTGTGGTGTTTTCATTTCTTTACAAGTTTTTGAGTCAGTTATACGTCATTTTCCATAACCAGATGTAGTTTCAGTTACATATAAAAAATGGAATGATAAAATTACGAATTAAAAAAAGCCTTCAAAATTTCTTCTGAAGGCTTTCATTGCAATTAATACGGTGTTGCTTTAATCAAAAGCATCCTCAACATCGTCCACCACATCTTCCACATCGTCCGCGACTGTTTTATTTTCGCGGCAGCTTGTAAATCCTGTGGCCATTAGGCCCAGTGCAAATAAAATTAAAAATGTCTTTCTCATTGTTCTGTTTTTTAAGGTTGGAAAATAATTTTGCTCGATATGTTATAATCTTCGTCCAGTCGCAAGTCGCCAAAGGATTCCAATAATGGCCAACACCAACAGAATATGGATAAAGGCACCCAATGAGAAAAAGAAGTAACCGAATAACCATCCGATTATCAGTATTACCACGATCAACCAAATCAAATCACTCATAATAATAGTTTTTTAAAGTTAGTGATTCAAATATACGAGTAGAGAAGTTCGAATGATTTGTTTTTAACCGTAACTTAACTGAAAATGATAATAATTTCGGTAATTATTAAGAAAACTGGAAAACATATAAGATAGATTTGAAATTCAAAAAAAGAAAAATATAAAGGAAGGCAAAAGTTGAATGGAGGAATATTGTAACAAAAAAACCTCCACTAAAAGTGAAGGTTCTTTTGGAATTTTATTCTGAATGTTATCTCAATTTGGCAAACAAGGTGTCCATTTTTTCACGTTCTTCTTTTGCCAAATCCGCGTCAATCAATATCCTACCACTGTGTTCGTCGGCGATGATTTTTTTTCGACCGGCAATTTCCATTTGCACTTGTGGCGGAATTGTAAAAAACGATCCCCCGGAAGCTCCACGCTCGATGGCCACAACAGCCAAGCCATTGTTGACGCTGGTTCGGATCCGCTTGTAGGCTTTTACCAAACGGGGTTCAATGGTAGCTTCAAAAGATTTGGATTCCTTGATCAGCGCCTGTTCTTCTTTTTCGGTCTCCTTTAGGATTTCGTCAAGTTCGTCCCGTTTGTGCTTTAAATGTTCTGAACGTTCTTGAAAGCGAACAGTGGTCTCTTCAATAATCTCGTTTTTATGCTCGATCTGTGCCCGGAATTCCTTGATATTCTTCTCTGCAAGTTGGATTTCCAATTCTTGGAATTCGATTTCCTTGCTTAGAGAGTTGTATTCTCGATTATTTCGAACATGATCTTGTTGTGAAGCATATTTTTTCATCAAAGCATTGGCCTCCTCAATGTTATTTTTCTTCTCCTTGATCTGTTCCTCTATATGTTCAAGATCGGCATTAAGTTTTTCCAACCGGGTCTGTAATCCGGCCACTTCATCTTCTAGATCTTCAACCTCCAAGGGAAGCTCGCCGCGTACGTTCCGGATTTCATCAATTCTTGAATCAATAAGCTGTAGGTTGTAAAGAGCCCTTAATTTTTCTTCGACTGTAACTTCAGTTTTCGTTGCCATAAATTTTATAGATAGCTAATGGGATTGGTGTTTATTTCCGATATCACAATGCCTTTCAGCAAAGCAGGTGCAAAATTAGCGATTTTTTTTGTAAGGAAAGAATATAGAAGCTCTTTTGTGTAACGTTCACTTTCATAATGGCCAATATCCGCGAGAAGTATGGATTTTTCTGCCCTAAAAAAGTCATGATATTTGAAATCCGCCGAAACAAATACATCCGCATCCGCACGTTTTGCCGCCTCAATCGCAAAACTGCCGCTCCCGCCCAAAACGGCGACTCTACTCACAGGTCTGTCCAGTAATGGCGAATGGCGGACACAGTCGGTTTTCATGGTTTTTTTAAGGAATTGCAGAAACTCTAATTCCGTCTGAGGACGTACAAGATTTCCAACCATTCCCATGCCTATTTTTTGGTTTTGATTTTCAAGTGTAGTTATTTCATAAGCTACTTCTTCGTAGGGATGTGAATCAAACAGGGATTTTAAAATATTGTTATGTAGATGTTTGGAGAATGTAACTGAAAGCTGTACTTCATTTTCAAAATGAGTTGTCCCACGTTCTCCTACTGTCGGGTTTGATTCTTCATTTCCCCTAAAACTTCCTTTTCCTTCAATGTTGAAACTACAATTATCATAATTCCCAATAGATCCACCTCCGGCATCAAAAATTGCATTTCGCACTTTATCAACGTCATTTTTGGGAACGAAGGTTACCAATTTTTTGATTGTTTCTGCCTGAGGGATAAGGATCGTTTGTTCTTTTAATTCAAGCTTTTGGCAGATCATGGAATTGACCCCATTCCAAGCATTGTCCAAGGCGGTATGACTTGAAAATATAGCGATGTCATGTTTTATTGCTTTTTGGACAGTGCGCTCTACATACGTTTTCCTCGTTAATTTCTTCAGACCAGAAAAAATAATGGGATGGAAACTTACAATAAGATTGCAATTCTTTTTAATTGCTTCATCAACAACGGTCTCCAAAGTGTCCAAAGTAATCAAAATCCCATTTACCTTCATGTTGTCATCACCAACGAGCAATCCGGTATTGTCGAAATCCTCGGAATAGGCGAGTGGTGCAATTTCCTCAAACAGTCCAATTACATCTTTTACTTTCATGAGCTTTGGTTTTATGGCAAATATATGATTTTGTCAAAAATTGTGGCTGCCATTCAATTATTAACCAACACGATTTTCACCGAAATTAGTACTTTCGTCAAATGAAATTACTTCGAAAACTTCTTTTTCCATTTTCAGTGGTCTATTGGATAATTATGTCCCTTAGAAACAAATTTTATGATCTGGGTTGGTTAGAGAGCAAATCATATTCATTCCCTTTAATCGCAGCTGGAAATCTTTCCACGGGCGGCACTGGAAAATCCCCTATGATAGAATTTCTTATTTCCAATTTAAAGGAGCACTACAAACTTGCGGTCCTTAGCCGTGGTTATGGAAGAAAATCCAAAGGATTCAAGGAAGTCCTTGTCAATAGCGCTGCAATAGAAACCGGCGACGAGCCTCTACAGTTCAAAAGAAAATTTCCCGATGTGAGCATTGCTGTTTGTGAGGATCGACAACTGGGAATTGGGCTATTGGAAAAAGACGCAGATTTGATTTTGTTGGACGATGCTTTTCAACATCGAAAAGTGCGGCCATCCTACACGATTTTGCTTTCCACTTATGGCGATTTGTATGTGGATGATTGGGTTCTACCCGTCGGGAATCTGAGGGAATCCATATCCGGAGCGGATAGGGCAGATGCTATTGTTGTTACCAAATGCCCCGGTGAAATTGGGAAGGCCGAAATGGAGGACATTCGCAATAAACTCAATCCAAAACCCTATCAACGTGTATTTTTTACAAAAATCGGGTATGGCAATAAAATAATAAATGAATCCGCCTCAAAACCAATTGAAAGTCTGAAATATAAACAATTTACGTTGGTAACAGGAATTGCGAACCCAAAACCGTTGGTTGCTTATTTAAATGATGCTGGGTTTGATTTTACTCATAAATCGTTTCCCGACCATCATAATTTTTCCCTTTCAGAAATTGAAGATTTGGAAAAAGAAGATATCATTTTGACCACCGAAAAGGATTTTATGCGTCTGCAACCGCTGCTAAAACAAGCTGAATTATATTATTTGCCCATAAAGACCATATTCCACGGAACCAGCGATAAAGAATTTTTGGATCGAATCATCCAACATATAAATATAAAGCGAAAAAAGGGTTAATTAACGATTGGAAACCCGTTCAATCAAGTCTATAATCCGCGAGGAATATCCTATTTCATTATCGTACCATCCGATTATCTTTACCATTTTCCCGATCACTGAAGTCATTTGCGAATCAAAAACACAGGAATGTGTATTTCCAATAATATCGATAGAAACGATAGGGTCTACGGTGTATTCCACAATTCCTTTTAAAGTATTTTCGGCTGCATTTTTAAACGCGCCATTGATTTCGTCAATTGTTGTTTCTCTTTTAACATTTAGGGTGATGTCAGAGAGGGAACCATTTGGCACTGGTACTCGAATTCCGCATCCACCAATGGCATCGGCCAAATCGGGAAAGACTTTTGTAAGCGCCTTTGCGGCTCCCGTTGTGGTTGGGACTATTGATTGTCCCGCAGCTCGGGCCCGTCTAAGGTCTCGGTGGGGTTGGTCGTGAAGGCTCTGGTCAGTGGTGTAGGAGTGGACAGTAGTTATATAGGCCTGTTCAATGCCGCAAAGTTCATTGATTATTTTGAGCATTGGAGCGGCATTGTTTGTGGTACACGAAGCATTTGAAATAATTAGGTCATTCGCTTCCAACAGATCGTCATTTACACCAAGGACCACGGTTTTGATATTATCCTCCAACGGCGGAACCGACAGGATAACTTTTGTGGCACCGTTTTTCAAATGGGTTTGAAGTTGCTTTTTTTCCCTGAATTTTCCTGTGCTTTCTACTACCACATCTATATCGCCCCATTTTATTTCTTCAATATTTTTATAGGACGAAAATGGAAACTTCTTATCATCAACATAAATCTCATTTTCAGTTGCGGAAACCTGTTTATTTAAAATCCCATGGATGCTGTCATATTTTAATAGATGCGCCATGGTCTTAGGATCGGAAAGATCATTAATGGCTACCACCTCAATAAATGGATGGTTGAGTAGTAGCCGAAAGAGATTTCTTCCGATACGGCCAAAACCGTTAATGCCGACGGTGATTTTTCTTTCCATTCTCAAGTAGATTTAGGTAAGATGTTTTTGGGCTTTATAGGAGGATCGAACCAAAGCACCGCTTTCCACATGCCGGAATCCCATTTTTAGGCCTATGGTCTCATATTTTTTGAACTGTTCCGGGGTTATGAATTCCCGAACTGGCAAATGCTTTTTTGAAGGTTGCAGATATTGGCCAATTGTGAGAATGTTCAGACCAACTTTTTGCAAATCTTCCATCGTCTGGATTACTTCTTCTTCCTTTTCGCCAAGACCGAGCATAATTCCACTTTTTGTCCTCGTAATCCCTTCTTTTTTTAAATAATTCAGCACTTCAAGACTGCGTTCATATTTTGCTTGGATGCGGACTTCGCGGGTGAGCCTTTTTACTGTTTCCATATTGTGGCTGACCACTTCTGGCTTTACCTCAATTATTCGGTCAATGTTTCTCGTGTTCCCTTGAAAATCGGGGATCAAGGTTTCCAGTGTGGTTTCGGGGTTCATTCGCCTAATGGCCTTTACGGTCTCAGCCCAAATAATGGAGCCCATGTCCTTCAAATCGTCTCGATCTACCGAGGTGATAACGGCGTGTTTGATCTGCATTATTTTTATGGATCGTGCCACTTTTTCCGGTTCATCCCAGTCTAAGGATTCAGGCCTTCCTGTTTTTACACCACAAAATCCGCAGGAACGCGTACAGATATTCCCAAGGATCATAAAAGTGGCGGTTCCTTCGCCCCAGCATTCGCCCATGTTTGGACAGCTTCCTGAAGTACAGATGGTGTTAAGTTTATACTTGTCCACCAATCCACGGAGTTCTGTATATTTTTTTCCCGTGGGAAGTTTTACACGAAGCCATTTTGGTTTTGGCGCAGGTCTTTGAATTTCGGTTGTGTCTGTTTTCATAAGGATAGCAAAAATACGAAATTGAAAATCTAAAAGAGACATTGCCGAACGGGAAATTAACCGATCGATAATATGGAGGAATCTTGGAAAAGGAACTGTGTCAGAATTTGTTGATAGTCAAATCCAGTTCATACAGGAACAGAAATTTTCTTCCGTTTAATTTCCGCTGCATTATTTTAAATTTTTTCGAGAAATGATTTCTGCAAGCAATTTACGCGCCCTGAGAAGTCGGACCTTTACGTTGTTCAAAGGTTCTTCCAATTTTTCGGAAATCTCATTGTAGCTCATTTCCTGAAAATACCTGAGGTTCAGGATCTCTTGATAATGGGGCTTGAGCAATTTCATATCACGCAGTAGCTCTGCAAGATTCTGTTCACGGATCAGATTGTCCTCTGGAGTTGGGGAATGGTCTCTTATCTTCTTTATCTGCTCCGAGGAAGTGTCTGAAGTATTGGAATATACAGAAGCATTTTTTTTGCGGGAACGGTCTATTTGTATGTTCTTGGAAATTGTGGTGAGCCAAGTGGAAAAAGTGTAATGTTCATCAAAGGTTTCAATTTTGTCGAAAGCCTTTGCAAAAGTCTCGATGGTAATGTCCTCTGCATCGTGTTCATTTCTGATTCTTTTTAGTTGAAAACCAAAGACTTCGTTCCAGTAATGGTCCAATAAGAATTTGAAGGCTTCTTGTTTTCCATTTTTGGCTCTTTTTATTTGACGGGATATTTCTTCGGGGGTTATTTCCATTGCGAGGATTTTTCACCGCTATTGGAAATAAAGATACTCATTTGTGTGAAGATTAAAAACAATTCATAAAAAGGCAAAAAAGGAAGCAGATCGGTTTCCTTCATCTTTCTTGCGGCTCTGCCAATGACAAAGTATTGAAGCGCCACTCTGATGAGTATGATTGCCAAGCCAAATTTCCAAAATTGTGTAAAAAGAACTGCAAGGCCGAGAATCCAAAAGGCAACGTTTGAAATATAAAACAATCCCAAAAGAAATTTATGCAGAGGTTTGTAAAATTTAGCTGTTGTTAAATGTCTCTTTTTCTGTCGGCCCCATTGTTTGTAACTATTCTTCGGAATGGAATATGTAAAACCACTCTGATCAATGCAAATAGCAGTGTTTTTGGATGTTGCTGCTTCATTTACAAATAGATCGTCATCACCCGAAGCAACTTTAATATGTTTTATAAAACCGTTGGTGTCATAGAAAGTTTTGCTGGTATAGCCAAGATTCCGGCCCACTCCCATATATGGCATTCCCACTTTGGCATAGGAAAAATATTGAACGGCAGTCATCAAGGTTTCGAATCGGATCAGTTTGTTCAGAAAGCCAGGTCGTTTTTCGTATGCGCCATATCCTAGTACAATTTGCTTTTCATTTGAGAATTGGGAAGCCATTTCTGAAAGCCATTCCTCTGAAGCAGGGTAACAATCGGCGTCAGTAAAGATCAAGTGGTGATTTTTGGCGCGTTTGATTCCCAAGGTGAGCGCATATTTTTTGCTTCCCCAAAAAGCTTCATTGCTCTTAACGTCCACGACCTGAATTCGAGGGTCTTGTTCAGCAAAATGATGCATAATCTCCGAGGTCTCGTCATCGGATGCATCATTGATTAGAATAAGTTCGAAATTGGGATAGTTTTGTTCGAGCCAGCGCGGAATATGGTTTTGAAGATTGTCAGCTTCATTCTTTGCACAGACGATCAGTGAAATCGGATTAGTTTTGTTGACCGATTTTATAGGCTTTGCTGTCAGGGAAATTTTGGAAAAAAGAAGGTAATAGGCACAGTTAATCAACGCCGCAACCCCGATCGCATATACTAAGATCATACCATTCTATGATTCTGGATATTGCCAAAAAGAAGATTTTTCATTATGGAGAAAAGTTGGGCGGACTGCCAATAAAAACTATTCTTTGTGAGAAGTTTCGTTACAGGATTCAAACTGATCGGGAGTTTTGCCGCAAAATCCGCAAGCTTCCCCTTCCTTGTTTAAAAAAGGACTTTGGCTGGCACAGGTCCCGGCAAATTTTCCATCCTTCTTGGCCCATAATTTTATAGAGATACCGGCTACTCCGAGCAACAGTAAACCGAATGTAATTAATAATAATTCCATGATATTTATTTTATTACAAAAATACAATCTTTTCCATTCTTCTGATCGGAATTTAAGTCTTTTTAGTCTTTGATAGTAAACTTTAACCCTACATAAACAGGTTGAAGTTTTGAAAAATCCCTGTTAGCAATGGGAAGGTGTTTATTTAGAAAATATTTACTTCAGGTTCAATGGGAATCCCGGTGTTTTCCAGAACTTTCTGTTGTATTTCCATTGCTAAATCCCAGATTTCCCTTCCTGTCGCATTTCCATAGTTGACCAGTACCAATGCTTGGTTTTTATGCACTCCGGCGTCGCCAAATCGTTTTCCTTTAAAACCTGAATTTTCAATGAGCCAACCAGCGGGAATCTTAAATTGGGTTTCAGAAATTTCGTAAAAAGGTGCTCGAGGAAATTGTTCCTTGAATTTTTGAAAAGTGTTGCGGTCAACCACAGGGTTTTTAAAGAAACTGCCCCCGTTTCCCAAAATTTGTGGATCGGGAAGTTTTGTTTGTCGAATGGCAATTACAGCATCAGAAATATCCTTGATGTTCGGGTTTTCAATGGAATTTACTTTCAACACCTCCTTTATATCGCCATAGGAAATATTCTTGATATGATTCTTGGTTGTCAGCCGAAATGTTACACTGGTAATGATATAGTTTCCCTTTTCCTCTTTCTTAAAAATTGAACTTCTATATTCAAAATCACATTCTGCTTTGGTAAAAATTCTTTCTTCTAATGATTCCAAATGAAGAGCTAAACAGCTTTGAAAAGTATCTTTCAGTTCCACTCCATAGGCCCCGATGTTTTGGATGGGGGCTGCCCCAACATTTCCTGGAATCAATGACAGGTTTTCCAATCCGCCAAAATCATGGTTTATGCAGAATTGGACAAATTTGTGCCAGTTTTCTCCGGCCATCGCTTTTACATAAACCTCATTTTCCGATTTTTCCACAATGTCGATTCCTTTGAGATTTGTGTGGATAACAAATGCATCCAAAGGCTTGGTAAGCAGCATATTGCTTCCACCGCCAAGGATGAAAATATTTTTGCGACTTATGTTTTTGGACTGTTTAATTGCCTGTATTAATTCATCAACCGTATGGACCGAAACAAAAAAACGAGCAGGACAATCTATTCCAAAAGTATTGTATTTTTTTAGGGATTTGTTTTCTTCAATTTGCATCAGTCCTTATACTTTTCCAATGCGACTTTTAATATTTCAACCGCGCGGATCAGACTTTCCTTTTTCAAAACATACGCAATGCGCACTTGGTTCAGTCCTACGCCTGGAGTGGAATAAAAACCAGCGGCAGGTGCTACCATAACCGTTTCTCCGTTATCATCAAATTCCTCCAACAACCACTGTGCAAAAGCATCGCTATTTTTTACGGGAAATTGAACGATGCAGTAGAAAGCGCCCTTTGGTTCGCCAACTTGTACTCCGGGAATTTCCTTTAATGCGGCCACCAATGTGTTTCTACGGTCCTGATATTCGGAAATGACTCCGTCGAAATAACTTTGTGGAGTCTGCAAAGCAGCTTCGCTTGCAATCTGCGCAAAAGTTGGCGGACTCAATCGGGCCTGTGCGAATTTCATGGCAGTAGCCATCAATTCTTTGTTTTTGGAAACCAAACATCCAATTCGGGCGCCACACATGCTGTAGCGTTTTGAGACGGAATCGATAATAATTCCGTAATCTGCCAAACTTTCCTCTTCAAGAATAGAGTAATGTTTGTAGCCGTCATAAGTGAATTCGCGGTACACTTCGTCGGCAACCAAAAAGAGATCGTGCTTAATCACCAACCTCGCCAAGGACTGTATTTCTTCCTTGGAATAAAGATATCCGGTTGGGTTTCCAGGATTGCAGATTAGGATCGCTTTGGTCCTGGGGGTGATCAGTTTTTCAAATTCTGAAATAGGGGGTAAGGCGAAATTATCCTCAATTTTTGAAATAACAGGAACAATATTCACTCCTGAAGCCGTTGCAAATCCATTGTAATTAGCATAGAAAGGCTCAGGGATAATAATCTCATCGCCCATGTCAGCAATACTTCCCATTGCGAAAAGAAGCGCTTCACTTCCTCCGGTGGTTACAATAATGTCGTTTGACTCAACGGGAATATTGTTTTTTTTATAATAATTGGCTATTTTTTCCCGATACTCATCAGATCCTTCCGAGCGCGTGTAAGCAAGGATTTCCAAGTTGTGATGGGTAACAGCTTCCATCGCAATCTCGGGTGATTTGATATCGGGCTGACCAATATTAAGGTGATAAACAGTTTTGTTCGCTTTGTAGGCTTTTTCGGCATACGGCACCAATTTCCGGATTGGGGATTCAGGCATGTTTTTGCCCTTTTTTGATACTGACGGCATAATAAAGAATTTTGGCGCAAAGTTGCAAAATATATTATAATAATCACCTGCCCATAAACTACATTCCTTATTTTTATATTGGCATATTGATTTTTAATTCAAAGTGTTGATTATTACCTTTTTACAAGGCTTTTTTAGCTCTTTGAAACCGGGGGAAATCTCTTATGAACAGAGAAAGACAATCTTGTTATGATGTTGATGCTCCTTATTTATGGTATAATGGAAATAATCGGTGCTTATTTATTTTCGCTGCGGGTTCTAAATTGAATTCTGTTTGTGGCAGATCAGAACAAAATAGTGTTGCGAAAAAAAAATCCGGCTTGGGACAGTGCTCAAGCCGGAAGTTTTTACAACGGTAGAATATTCTAACTTTTTTCCAGAACGCTAGAATTTTCTGTTACCGCTCCTTTTATTTTTAAGGCCACCATCGGTTCGCTTGCGTTGGAACTAACTGTAATCGTTCTTCGGATAGGTCCGACACGATTGGTGTCATATTTTACTTCAATAGTGCTGCTTTCGCCCGGGGCAACTGGGCCTTCAGGTTTCTTGGGGATAGTACAGCCACAACTGGACTTCACATTGGTGATAATAAGAGGAGCATTACCAGTATTCGTAAATTCGAATACACGTACGCCGTCACTGCCTTTTGTAATTGTACCATAGTCTATGGTATCCGTTTTAAATGTAATTTCTGCCTGCTGAGCTTGTGCAGCAAAGCCAACACACACAACTAGAAACAAGAGAGCTAATTTTTTCATCATTTTTTGAGTTTTTAATGAATGCTAAAGTAAATAACTTTTATACAACCTGCAAAATAACTTATTCACTTTTATTATCATACAGATATATTTACTTTTGCGAACTCTGTTCAAATATCAGACCAAATATGGCTTTAGACACAAAATATAATTCAAAACAAATTGAAAACAAGTGGTATAACTACTGGATCGAAAACCGTTATTTTCATTCAGAAGTGGACGGAAGGACTCCGTACACTATCGTAATTCCTCCGCCAAACGTAACTGGGGTACTCCACATGGGCCACATGCTCAACAACACCATTCAGGATGTTCTGATCCGTAAAGCAAGGTTGCAAGGGTTTAACGCCTGTTGGGTGCCGGGAACAGACCATGCTTCTATTGCAACTGAAGCCAAAGTTGTTGCCAAACTAAAATCCGAAGGAATTGACAAAGCCACACTTTCCCGGGAAGAATTTTTGGAACATGCCTGGGCCTGGACCCATAAACACGGAGGAATCATTCTTGAACAGCTCAAAAAACTAGGGGCTTCGTGCGATTGGGACAGAACAAAGTTCACAATGGACGCCGATATGACAGCCTCAGTAATAAAGGTTTTCGTGGATTTATATAGGAAAGACAAAATTTACCGTGGTTATCGAATGGTAAATTGGGATCCCCAGGCCCAAACTACACTTTCTGACGAAGAAGTAGTTTACGAAGAAAAACAAGGAAACCTATATTATATCAATTACCAAATTGAAGGAAGTAAGGATTTTGTTACAATTGCCACCACACGTCCGGAAACCATCTTGGGCGATACAGCTATTTGCATCAATCCCAATGATGGTCGCTTTTCACATCTTCGGGGTAAAAAGGCAATCGTTCCCATTGCCAACAGGGCCGTCCCAATTATAGAGGATGAATATGTTGACGTTGAATTCGGTACAGGTTGTTTGAAAATAACGCCTGCCCACGATGAAAATGATAAAATACTTGGCGATAAACACCAACTTGAGATCATTGACATTCTTAACGATGACGGAACATTAAACAGTTTTGGACTTCATTATGAAGGAAAAGATCGGTTTGTGGTACGAAAAGAGATTGTGGAGGAACTTCAATCCCTGGGAATGATTTCTAAAATTGAGGTTTATGAGCACAAAGTAGGAACCAGCGAACGTACTGGCGCCGTGATTGAACCAAAACTAAGCCACCAATGGTTCCTGAAAATGAAGGACCTTGCCCAACCTGCCTTGGATGCGGTTATTGAAAAGGAAGTGAATTTGGTTCCCGAAAAGTTTGTAAACACTTATCGGCACTGGATGGAGAATGTCCGTGATTGGAACATTTCTCGACAACTTTGGTGGGGCCATCAAATCCCCGCTTATTTCTATGGGGACGGAAAAGAAGACTTCGTGGTTGCACAAACCATTGAGGAAGCAATAAAACTTGCACAACAAAAAACTGGAAATTCAGGTTTAGAAGCAGAAGACCTAAAACAAGATCCAGATGTTCTGGACACCTGGTTTTCTTCGTGGTTGTGGCCCATTAGTGTTTTTAACGGAATTCTGGAACCGGACAATAAAGAGATAACCTATTACTATCCCACCAACGATCTTGTTACTGCTCCTGAAATACTTTTCTTCTGGGTGGCGCGAATGATTATTGCCGGTTATGAATATCGAGACGAAAAGCCTTTTTCCAATGTATATTTGACCGGGATAGTTCGTGACAAACAACGCAGAAAAATGAGCAAATCCCTAGGCAATTCTCCCGATCCCATTGAGTTGATGGATATTTATGGGGCTGATGGAGTAAGGGTTGGGATGCTCCTGAGCTCTCCAGCGGGCAACGATCTTATGTTTGATGAAGATCTTTGCAAACAGGGAAGTGGTTTTGTAAACAAGATATGGAATGCATATAGATTGATCAATGGATGGAAGGTTTCCACCGAGCTTGAACCCACTGAAAGTGACAGGACAGCTTTAGATTGGTACCGAAACAAATTTCAGAAAACGTTGGCCGAAATTGAGGATCATTTCAACAAATATAGGATCAGTGATGCTTTAATGTCAACTTATAAACTGATTTGGGACGATTTCTGCTCTTGGTTTTTGGAATTTGTAAAACCTCCTTTTGGTGAGGCTATTTCGGAAAAAACATATCTCGAAGTGATATCACTTTTGGAAGACAATTTGAAGATATTGCATCCTTTTGTGCCGTTTATTTCAGAAGAAATATGGCAGCATATTACTTTGCGGGAAATTTCAGAAGCCTTGATAATTTCAGAATGGCCTGTTTCTTTTCCCCCCAATGAAAAAATCATTACCGATTTTGAGTTTGCTTCAGAAGTCATTTCAGGAATAAGGGCTATCCGGAAGGAAAAGAAAATTTCTTTTAAGGACTCCATTAGATTATCAGTTATAAATCGTGAAAACCAATCTTCCCAATTTGACTCCCTGCTTTTAAAACTGGGCAATGTTTCCCAATTGGATTATGTAACCGAAAAATTGAATGGCGCGCTTACTTTTCGTGTCAAAAACAATGAATATTTTATTCCAATTTCCGAATCCATTGATGTTGCTGCGGAGATTGCGAAGTTGACAGAGGAACTTAAATATGCTGAAGGATTTTTAAAAAGCGTTCAAGGGAAATTGAAAAATGAACGTTTTATGAGCGGAGCCCCAGAACAAGTGATTTCTCTGGAGAAACAAAAGGAGGCAGATGCTTTGGCAAAAATTGAAACCTTAAAAAACAATCTTAAAAGCTTTCAATAAAGAAAGTAGAAAGGGAAAATTTTATGGTCATTTCCGGTACAGGAAATAGTGGTTCACGGCATCAACATATAATTGCTTAGCCTCGTTGGCGGTTAAGTTACGGGCCTGAAAAAGCGCATTGGTTTTAAACGCATTGATCAATGGGTTGTTGCTATTTGGAGAATCGAAATCTCCTGTAGCCCGTTTGTAGTATGCATAAAGACGCAACAAAAAATCCGCAGGAAAGGGCTCCTTGTGCTGATTTATGCTTTCAACGGCCTGTTTAAACACTATGTCCAGTTCTTCTTCTGAGCTCATTATTGGGTCGCTAAAATTGAAATCCCTCCTTTGACTTTCTGGTTCAGTGACACATTGATTTTGGCATCCAAGGGAAGAAAAACATCAACCCGTGATCCAAATTTTATGAATCCACTGTCGTCAGCCTGTGTCACTTCCTGGCCTACCTCGGCATAGTTTACGATCCGTTTTGCCATTGCGCCGGCGATCTGCCTGTAAAGAACATCTCCGAAAATATCGTTTTTTATTACAACAGTGGTTCTTTCATTCAATTCAGAAGATTTTGGATGCCAAGCAACCAAGTATTTCCCAGGATGGTATTTGCTATAAACAATCTTTCCATCAACAGGAAAACGTGTTACGTGCACATTTATTGGAGACATAAAGACTGAAATCTGCATTCTTTTTTCATTGAAATATTCTTTTTCAAAAACTTCTTCAATGACTACCACTTTGCCATCAACAGGTGACAGTACTTGTTCAGAATCCAATAAAAAACTGCGTTTTGGATTTCTAAAAAACTGCAGGATCAGCAGAAAGAGTATCGCAATTGTGATCAAGATTCCACCACGGATCGTAGGGTTGTCCACAAATATATCCGTCAAAATACTTAGCCCTATCACAAGGAACAGGGCAATGGTTATAATTTTAAAGCCTTCTTTATGAAACATAATCAACAATTAAAAAAAACGCATATATAAATGGGCTTGCGTACAGGATGCTGTCCAGTCTATCATACATTCCACCGTGTCCCGGCATAATTATTCCGCTGTCCTTTACGCCCGCTTGCCGTTTGAACTTGGATTGGATCAGATCGCCAATGGTCCCAAATATAGAAACGGTCAAACCTAAGGAGAACCAAACTTTTAGATTGTATTTTTCAGGATCGACGGAACCATAAGATTTTATGACCGTAAAAATAACAAATCCGGCCAAAAGTGAACCTGCTAGTCCGCCAAAAAAACCTTCAATAGTTTTTTTGGGGGAAATGCGCTCCAATAGCTTATGTTTTCCAAAATTCTTTCCAATCAGGTATGCAAAAGTATCATTGGCCCACATCAGTATAAAAACAGATACAATTAGTTCAGGGACAAACCGGCCGTCCACATCAAGAATAGGGATAAGTGTAAGAAATACAAATCCACTGATGACATAAAAAACCACAACAATATACTTTTTTATCTTGAACATTGATATTTTGCTCGTTCGGATAAGATCCTTAAACAGGTACAAATTGACAAAACAGCTAATAACCAAAAATAGATATACAGCATTGTCTTCCACCACGTGATAGCTCAAAAAATAAAAAGCGGCCGCCAGTAGGAAGTAGGCGAGGTAACTGGTTAGATGAACAAGTTTTAGGAATTCGCTCATGGTTATGAGCGCAAGAATAAAAAAAAGCCCCATAAACCACTCCCGGGAGGTGAACATCGCAAAAACGATAATTGAAATGTACAATACGCCCGAAATGGTCCGTACGAGAATTTCCTTCATATTATAAGTCTTCCAGTAGCAGCAAATATAGGTTTTTTGTGCTACTTCCATAACTCATAAAATCCTTTTCTTTTTCGGTTTCGAAATCCTGGATTGCAGTGATATTGCTGGGAATATATCCTGGATTTTGGTTTTTGATCTTTCTTAATCCTTCACTGATATTCTCCACAATTTGGCTGGTGGTGGACAGAATAATCACATTGTCTGGAAGCTCACTCAGTTTCTTCTCTTTCACCTGATTTGAGGACAGTAATATAGCCCCCGTATTGGCGACCAACGATTCACATTGGGAAAGAAAAAACTTTGAATTAATGTTACTGGTGAATTTTAAATTGAAGCCATCGAACTTCTTGGAAAGTTGGTTTTCAAAACAGAGCGCATCTTGTTCATACCAATCATTTTCAGCCATTATATTGTCAAAAGCTTCGAGTATATCATTCCAGTTTTCGCAGTAGATGAATTTTCCGCCATTGTTCTTGAAATGGTAGGTAAACTTTTCGTCAATCGGGAGTTTTTGTTCTGGATAATAGCTGCTATGTTGCGATTCAGAAGCTTTCGTATCCTTCTTCTTCGCTCTATAGTTGGGGTCTAAAAGCCTTTTAAATAGACTCATTTATAATGGATTGAGGAGTTCATAAACAAGTTAATGTTCAAAGATATAAAATCTAATTTGAAGTGCATGGTGAATGGACCCAAACTTTATGCCTCAATCCTCTGAGTTTACAATGCGTTCTACCTTTTCTGGCTCTTCAAAAGGACGATCGCCAAATATTTTTTGAAGGTTATCCTTAAAAATAACTTCTTTTTCCAATAATACATTTGCCAGCTCAGTCAGTTTGTCCTTGTTTTCTTCCAAAATGGTGACTGCCCGTTGATATTGTTCTTCTATCAGATTGGAAATTTCCTTGTCTATAAGTTCAGCGGTTTTTTCACTGTATGGTTTTGTGAAGTTGTATTCTGACTGTCCACTACTATCATAATAAGTAAGGTTTCCTATTTTTTCGTTCAATCCATAAATAGTAACCATAGCCCGTGCTTGTTTGGTTACCTTTTCAAGATCGCTCAAGGCACCGGTTGAGATTCGGTTAAAGATGACTTTCTCGGCAGCCCTACCTGCAAGGGCAGCACACATTTCATCCAACATTTGTTCAGGATGGATTATCAGACGTTCTTCGGGCAAATACCAAGCGGCACCCAAAGATTGACCTCTTGGAACAATGGTAACCTTGACAAGGGGAGCGGCGTGTTCCAACATCCAACTTACGGTTGCATGACCCGCTTCGTGGAATGCAATGGCACGTTTTTCGTCAATGGTCATTATTTTGTTTTTCTTTTCTAATCCTCCCACAATTCGGTCCACAGCATCAAGAAAATCTTGTTTCCCCACGGATTTTTTGCCATTTCTTGCCGCAATCAGTGCAGCTTCATTACACACATTGGCAATGTCGGCACCAGAAAAACCTGGGGTTTGTTTCGCCAAAAAGTCAGTGTCAAGCTCTTCATCTTTTTTAATTGGACGAAGATGTACTTCAAATATTTCCTGTCGTTCCCGGACATCGGGAAGGTCCACATATATTTGCCTGTCAAAACGTCCAGCCCGCATCAATGCTTTGTCCAGAACATCGGCTCGGTTGGTTGCTGCCAAAACGATAACATTGCTATTGGTTCCAAAACCATCCATTTCGGTAAGGAGTTGATTCAGGGTGTTTTCCCTTTCGTCATTGCTTCCTGAAAAATTGTTTTTTCCACGTGCACGGCCAATGGCGTCAATTTCATCGATAAAGATAATAGCAGGCGCTTTGTCCTTCGCTTGTTTAAAAAGATCGCGGACTCTGGAAGCTCCTACACCCACGAACATTTCGACAAAATCAGAACCTGAAAGTGAGAAAAAAGGCACTTTGGCTTCTCCGGCAACTGCTCTGGCCAATAAAGTCTTACCAGTTCCGGGAGGTCCTACCAACAAGGCTCCTTTTGGGATCTTTCCTCCCAAAGATGTATACTTATCAGGATTTTTAAGGAAATCAACAATCTCCTGTACCTCTTCTTTGGCGCCTTCCAAACCGGCAACATCCTTAAAGGAGGTTTTAATGTCTGTTTTTTCGTCAAATAGCTTGGCCTTGGACTTGCCTATGTTAAACAATTGGCCGCCTGCGCCGCCAGAACCGCCACCCGACATTCTCCTCATAATAAAAATCCAGATTGCAATGATGATTACAAAAGGTAATATCCCAAGCAATATATCGCCCAGCACATTTGAATCTGTGTGCCATTCCATTTTGGTGGCAAGGTTGTGTTCTTGTTTGATCTGTTGGAAAGAATTCTCAAAATTCTGAAGATCTCCAAACTCAAATTGATAATCTGCGTCGGTGGGGCTAGGAGCGAGTAGCGAAGGGGAATCGCTTTTGTCGGAATGCACCTCCTTGTTTTTGGCCTCATCGGTAAGATAAACTTTTGCTATCTTTTTGTTGATGACATCCACTTTTTGGACATCTCCATCTTTAAGGAACTCCTCAAATTGTGCCTGTGTGGTTTTTGCTGGTTGGGACCAACTTCCCCCACCAAATATTTGTATGCCGAAAAACAGCAAAATTACTGCTGCATAGATCCAATAGTAATTAGGCCTTGGTTTTTTCGGTTCGATTTTCTTCTTTTTATTTTCTGCTGCCATAGGGCTGACTTTCTATTAATGTGTTGTTTCTATTTTAACTGATTTTGCATCGCCCCAAAGACCTTCGATATCATAAAACTCACGGATATGCTTTTGAAATACGTGGACCACAACATCAACATAGTCCATTAAGATCCATTCGGAATTCTCGCTGCCTTCAACGTGCCACGGTTTTTCCTGTATGGATTTGCCTACATATTTTTGAATGGAATTTACGATGGCGTTCACTTGGGTGTTTGAAGTTCCGTTGCAAATTATAAAATAGTCGCAAACGGTATTTTCTATTTCGCGGAGGTCCAGAATTTCTATATCCTGCCCTTTTACATTTTCTATCCCTTGTATTATTTGGGTAATGAGTAGATCACTTCCAGCTTGTTTTTTCTGCATCAATTACTTTCTTTTCGATTTCGCAAAGTTATTACTTTTTTGTTTCTTGTGGTCATCATACAAAGCGTTAAACCAAAGATATATTGTCGATTTGAATATAATCAAACTTAATGCCACTGATTCCACCAATTTATACCTTAAACAACTGGTCAGGGAAATGCCTATTTTGGATGGAACTGTTGTGATTTGTGAAGATCAACAAAAGGGAAGAGGCCAAAGGGAAAATGGATGGCAGTCTCGAAAAGGCCAAAGCCTAACATTCAGCATATTCAAAAGGTTCGAAAGCCTTGTGGCACAAAATCAATTTGCAATCTCCATGGCCACTTCCATAGGAATCGCATCAGTTCTGGACGATTTGGAAATACCGAAAATATCTGTAAAATGGCCTAACGACATATTGTCAGGGAATAAAAAAATAGCGGGCATCTTGATCGAAAATGTGCTGGAAGGTTCACAGATAAAATATGCTGTGATTGGCATAGGGATCAATGTCAACGAAAAATTATTTCCAAAATTACCCCAAGCAAGTTCACTTCAATTGGAAATGGGAAAGACATTTGATTTAGAAGAAATATTTCAGGCAATTTTGAAAGGTGTTTTTACGGAATTGGACAAACTTACAAGTCATGATTTTTCCAAATTAAAACAACAATATGAAACCTGGTTATTCCGAAAAGAAATGGAATCAATCTTTGAATTTCCCGATGGAAACCGATTCAACGGTCGTATTAGAGGAATTTCCGATTATGGTGAACTAGTGGTGGAAACAAATCCGGGGTCTCTTCAAGAGTTCAGTTTAAAAGAAGTTAGATTAGTTTATTGAACATAGAGGGAATCAAATCTGTTCCAAATTAGTGGCAAGCGTATCCATAAATTTGGAAATAGGCGCTTTTAACATCATGGCCATCATCGTATTTAACTGACCATCAAAAAGCAGTTCCGCAGTTGATGAATTTTCGGAAACCGGTTGAATGTTTCCTGTCAATGAAAAAGGGATTTTATCATTGGCAGCACCTAAAACCACTTTATTTGGTTTTTCCACTTCTTTGACTTCCAACGATATTTCAGGCATTCCCTTTAAGGCAAACACAAATGATTTATCGTCCAAAACCTCAAATTTACTTGTGTTTTCAGGCATTAAAGCTTCAAAGTTTCTTACATTGGACAAATAATCACAGAGTTGTTCTGCGGATTTTTGGACTGTTACGGTTTTGCTATTTAATTTCATTTCAGGCGTATTTTATTTTACATTTTCATCAAGGTGCAGGTCCCAGCCCCACTTCTCCGGATTTTTTCTCCATTCCGACAATAGACTCGCCTCCTGTGCATTGATATATTGTGATCTTTCAGCTTCCAAAAGAAGCGCTTCATAATTGCTAAGCGTGTTTAAATTGACGTTGGCTTTTTTGAAATTCTCTTCCGCAATTTGGAATCCATAGCTAAAAATAGCCACCATTCCCTTTACATTTGCATTGGCTTCCCGTAGAGCTTCAACAGCCAAGAGACTGCTTTTTCCAGTGCTGATAAGATCTTCAACGACAACTACATTTGTGTTTTTTTCCAGAAATCCTTCAATTTTATTTTGTCGGCCGTGGCCTTTTGCTTCGGGCCGGACATAACAAAAAGGAATGTTCAAATAGTCAGCCACCAGCGCACCAATCCCGATGGCTCCCGTAGCCACACCTGCAATCATTTCGGGCTTTCCGTAGATTTCATCAATTTGTTTGGCAATGTTTTCCCGGATATAGTTTCGAATGGTCGGAAATGAAAGTGTGATGCGGTTATCACAGTAGATCGGAGATTTCCATCCTGAAGCCCATGTAAATGGTTTTTGTGGT
>CAZMDY010000020.1:0-21098 GCA_964565295.1 uncultured Aequorivita sp.
GTTTTACTTCGCTGGCACCACTTTTTGCCACAAACTTGATTAAGTTTTGAATGTCCTTTAAATCCATATTACAAAGTTTAATCTTTTGGGAATTGAATATAATTTATTTTGAATCATAGGCCCATTTCACATAAACGGCACCCCAAGTAAAGCCTCCTCCAAAGGAAGCAAAAATAAGGTTGTCACCTTTTTTTAGTTTTTTCTCATAGTCGAATAGGCACAATGGCAAGGTAGCAGAAGTAGTGTTTCCATATTTATGGATGTTTATCATCACTTTTTCTTCTGGAAGTCCCATTCGTGTGGCCGTGGCATCAATTATTCGTTTGTTTGCCTGATGGGGAACGAGCCAATCAACGTCACTTCCTGTTATATTGTTGCGAGCCATTACTTTTTCACAGACATCTGCCATATTGGATACAGCAAATTTAAATACTGTTTTTCCTTCTTGGAACACAAAATGTTGTTTGTTATCAACTGTTTGGTGGGAAGCAGGCAAAATAGAGCCTCCTGCGTCAATTTTTAAGAACGGTCTTCCTTCTCCATCGGTGCGCAAGTATTCATCTTGAACGCCTAATCCTTCAGTGTTTGGCTCAAAAAGAACGGCGCCACCTCCATCACCGAATATAATGCAGGTGGATCGATCTGTATAGTCAATAATTGAAGACATTTTGTCGGCTCCCAGCAAGAGCACTTTTTTGTATTTTCCAGATTCAATGTAGCGGGCTGCGGTTGAAATACCAAAAAGAAAACTAGAGCATGCCGCCACCAGATCATAGGAAAAAGCATTTGTTGCGCCAATTTCAGTGGCCACGTATACCCCGGTTGCAGCTACTGGCATATCGGGAGTGGCTGTTGCCATGATCACTAAATCAATCTCCGCGGGGTCGGTATTGCTTTTTTTCAATAGATCTTTTGCGGCCTGGATGGCCAAGAAAGAGGTTCCTTTTCCCTCTTCTTTAAGTATTCTGCGTTCTTTGATACCCGTCCTGGTGGTGATCCATTCGTCGTTGGTGTCAACCATAGTCTCCAGAATTTTGTTTGTGAGAACATAATCTGGTACGTATCCCCCCACAGCGGTAATGGCTGCCGTGATGTTATTCATAAGAATGAATTAAAATTCACAAAAAAAGAATTCAAAAAGGTTTTTAAAAGCGATGAAATTACTAAATTTTACTTGAACCTCGCCACAAATAAATCATTTTGGCATTGTACACAGGTAAAAAACAAAAAAGCCCCGCACAATTGGGGGCGTTTTTTAGTAAGATTTCCAACGTTTAAGCCTCAACCTCTTCAGTAGTATCTATTACAACTTGACCGCGGTAGTACATTTTGCCTTCATGCCAATGTGCCCGGTGGAAAAGATGTGATTCTCCGGTGGTTGGGTCTGTTGCAAGGGTAGGAGCGATCGCCTTATAATGCGTTCTTCTCTTATCCCTTCTAGTTTTTGAGATTTTTCTCTTAGGATGTGCCATTGCTATATTTATTTATCCGTTAATAGTTTTTTTAATGAATCCCATCGGGGATCGGTAATTTCATCTTCCTCTTCTATTTCATCGGAAGTTTCAGGACTCAGTTCTTTCAGTTTTTCTAGTATGTCGCTTTTTAGACTGCCATCTTCAACTCCAGGATGGATTCGTCGTAGAGGCATTGCCAACACCACAGATTCATAAATGTACTGCTGAATATTTACTTCGTAACTGCCATAGGGGAGGATGAGCAAATCTTCATTCTCATCGTTTTCTTCCTCTCCAAACTTCACCACAAACTGATAGGTTCCTGATATTTCCTGATCAAAGAGCTCGTTGGTAACGTCGCATGCAACATTTACATGGCCGCTGAAGTTTAATGTAAACTCCATCAACGTACTCATTTTTTCCAGTTGGACGTTGAGCTTAATGAATGCTTCATTAAATTCTTCATACTTAAAATGCTCAAAGAACGCTCGGTTCAATTCAAATTCAAACTGGTGTTTTCCTATTTTTAGCCCCTTAAAAGGGATCGTAAATTCCTTTAATTCCTTCATATCCACACCTCCTTTTTGGCCTTATCCAAATTAATAAGGCGGGTGCAAAGATAAAAAAAATATTCAATAGCGGATTGGTTTTATTATTTCTTTTTTGGGTGAGCTCTTTTCCGGGAAACTTGCAATGGATTTTTAGTCATCTCCGCATATTCTTTTCGTTTCTCATAGATTGAAATTGCACTGAAAACTGCCTCTCGAAAAGATTCAAAATTGGCTTCATTTTTCCCTGCAATATCGAACGCCGTTCCATGGTCAGGTGAGGTGCGGATTCTATTAAGACCCGCTGTATAGTTTACTCCCTTGCCAAATGCCAATGTTTTGAACGGAATCAAGCCTTGATCGTGATAGGATGCGATTATGGCGTCAAAATTTTTATAATTGCCCGAGCCAAAAAAACTGTCTGCCGCATAGGGACCGTACACAAGTTTTCCATTGTTGCGCAGAATTTCCAAGGAAGGGCGCAAAATTGTATCGTCCTCAGAACCTATAACGCCGTTATCGCCAGTATGGGGATTGATTCCCATGACGGCTATTTTGGGTCGGATGATTCCAAAATCCTCCATCAGGCTGTTGTAAATCGTGGTGATTTTTTGGTTTATACGTTTGCGGGTAATGTTCTCAACCACATCTTTTACTGCCACATGGTCCGTCAATAGTCCAACCCGCAGGTTTTGGTGCAGAAGAAGCATCAGGCTTTCCCCTTCTAACTCTTGGGCCAAATAGTCGGTGTGTCCTGGGAATCTGAAATTTTCGGACTGAATATTTGACTTGCTTATAGGTGCAGTAACAAGGACATCGATTTGACTGTTTTTCAGAGCAGACACTGCTGCTGTCAAAGATTTAATGGCATATTGTCCACCGATATTGTCCTCTTCCCCAAACTTAACAGTTACCTGTTCATTCCAAACATTTAGAACATTCAGCCGTTTTGGGACAAGATCAGCAAGAGTGTCGATCCCGTGGAAATTAATATCGAGCGCAAAATGTTTTTTGTAGAAAGACATCAACCGGACCGATGCAAAAACAACCGGGGTGCAAAACTCCAACATGCGCATATCCTCGAATGTCTTTAGAATGATCTCACCGCCAATCCCATTTATATCGCCAATGGAAATGCCGACTACTATTTTATCCTCTTTGCTCATGTTTGGGCCTATTAAATCGTTATTTTTGTCGTACAAATGTAATTAATTGCAACGATGTTTACAGGAATTATTGAAGCTTTTGGTGTGGTAAACGAACTCACTGCATCTGGCGAAAACCTTCAGATTAAAATAAAATCCCCTTTGGCGAAAACTTTGAAAATAGACCAGAGCGTTTCGCACGATGGCGTTTGTTTGACGGTAGTCGAAGCCGGCGCAGATTATTATTTTGTTACTGCAATAAAGGAAACCTTGGATAAATCAAATCTCAGAAGACTTGAAAAAGGGACTTCAGTAAACTTGGAACGGGCAATGAAATTGGGCGATCGGCTTGACGGCCACATTGTTCAGGGCCATGTGGACACGGTGGCTGTTTGTACGGACATTGAAAATGCAGACGGTAGTTTCGTTTATAGCTTTAAACATGATTCAGAATTCGAAACTGTGGAAAAAGGCTCGATAACGGTGAATGGAGTGAGCCTAACGGTAGTCAACTCAAGGAAAGGTACTTTCAGTGTTGCAATAATCCCTTATACTTATGAAAATACAAATTTTAAGGAAATTGAAATTGGAAGGGAAGTGAACTTGGAATTTGATATTATAGGCAAATATGTAAAAAACCTTATGCAGCCGTATTTGTAGATCGGTTTCTTTTATACACCATATAAATTCCAAAAACAATTCCTATAACAATTAAAACCCAAATGCTTTCGTCTATGGGTAGTTGGGGTCCATTTATAACATAGCCCGGGCGTGGTGGCGGTGGAGCTTTGGCTCTACTCCCAGATTGGATTAAGAGCCCTATAGAATTATAAATATTTAATGCCATTTTTGGTTGTTAGTGACAGACTACTAAATCAGGGGTCTAAATTAACAATTTTTTTCTATTTTCAAACAAAAAAATAAAACATATCATTAATTTAATATCCCTTGGGTGTTGAATATAGGATTTCCGTAATAATAGTATGGAAGAACCTCTCTTCTTTAATAAAAAAATGTGGTCCCACATGGGCTCGAACCATGGACCCCTTGATTATGAGTCAAGTGCTCTAACCAGCTGAGCTATAGGACCTTATTGTCTATTCAAATATCCTGCTCTAAAAAGATTCAATTTTTGTTGAAGCAAACAAAATGAAAGTTTTAGAAACCATATTAGCCCCGACGGCAATGATGGTTTTTTAGGATTTATATTTCAAGTAACTATATTTACTTTCCATCAGTGATGGACTGAAAAAAAGGAATGCAAATGTATTATACTTTCCGAAGACCACAAAATTATTTTCAGCTATTATCTATTTCTTGGCAGAGTTCGATCAAAACCCCTTTGGTAGATTTAGGATGTAGAAAGGCAACAAGTTTATTGTCCGCCCCTATTTTTGGAAGTACATTCAACAGCACAAAATCTTGTTTCTGTAGACGGGCCATTTCAGATTTAATGTCTTTTACCGCAAAAGCAATATGATGGATCCCTTCGCCGCGCTTTTCAATGAATTTTGCAATTGGGCTATCTGGGCTAGTGGCTTCCAATAGTTCTATCTTGCTTTCCCCAACTCTAAAAAAAGAAGTTTCTACGCCTTCGCTCGCTACTTTCTCTGTTTTGTATGGTGCTATTCCGAGCAAGGCTTCATAAACCTTGTTGGCTTCGGTTATGTTCTTTACCGCAATGCCGATATGTTCTATTTTTTCCATATAATTGTTTTGTGCGCTTATTCCTTGGATTAGGAGAGTTTGCATCGAAAGTCAAAAATACAAACTTAATCCAATCAAACTTCAAATTTGTTCTCTGTCCCAATTCGCATTCGGTATTGTTTTATATTATATTTTTGTAGTATGGAAGAAAGTAACAGACAAAAGAAAATTGCCGGAGTTTTGCAAAATGATCTGGCCAACGTGCTACAAAATATGTTGCGCGAAGCTGGACAAATGGGTATTATAATTTCGGTAAGTAAGGTGACGGTAACAACCGATCTATCGATAGCAAAAGTATATGTCAGCGTTTTTCCCGCGGATAAATCGGTAGTTATTGTGGACGAACTCAATAAAGTTAAACCGAAGATCAAGCACCAAATCGCTCAGTTAACTAAAAATCAGCTTCGCAAGATGCCGGACCTAACTTTTTACAATGATGATTCATTGGACTATATCGACAAGATAGGTAAAGCGGTCAAAGGCATTGATGATCCCCTTAAAAATCCGGATCTCGTCCCAAAAAGGAAAAAATCATAAATTGAAGTTTTCGCTCTACATCGCCAAGCGCTACCTGTTTTCAAAGAGCAGCAATAATGCTATCAACATCATAACTATTATTGCAGCAATTGGTGTAGTGGTGGGGTCTTTTTCACTGTTTATCGTACTTTCCGGATTTTCGGGGCTTAAGGATTTCAGCCTTCAGTTTACCACTATTTTTGACAGTGATTTAAAAATTGAGCCCCAAACGGGAAAAACCATTGAATTCTCAAATGCCCAAAAACAACAGCTTCAGGACTTAGATGGGATCGAAGCTTTTTCTGAAGTGGTTGAGGAACGCATTTTTCTTCATTTTAAAGGGAAAAACCATATTGCTTTTATTAAAGGAGTGGATTCACTCTACGGGAAAGTGACCCAATTGGATAGTATTATTTTTTATGGTGATTGGTTGGTGTCCAATGAACACGAGGTTGTGGTTGGGTATTCTATCGTCGCAAAACTTTCTATGGGGGTCCGTGACTATTCTGAATTTCTCGAAATTTACGTTCCAAAACCAGGGACAGGACAAATAAACATGTTGGACCCAACTCAGGCTTTTAGTAAAGAAAATGTTGTGGCTTCGGGAGTGTATCAAGTAAATGAGGATTTGGACGGGAAATATGTATTTTCGGATATTGATTTTGCGCGTAATCTGCTTTCTCTCGACAGTTCCCAGGTTTCCTCGATTGAAATAAAATTAGTTCCGGGTGCTTCTGAAAAAGAAATGCGAACTGAAATTGAAAAGATATTTCCACAAGAAATCCTGATTAAAAACCGCATTCAGCAAAACGATGCACTATATAAAATGCTGAATACCGAAAACATCGCGGTTTATTTGATCTTTACACTTGTTTTGATTATTGCACTATTCAACGTAATCGGCTCCATCATTATGATGATCTTGGACAAACAGAAAAATATAAAAACACTTCATAATATTGGGGCTTCCTTAAAGAACATTCGAAGAATATTTTTTCTTCAGGGAACTCTAATGACTGTTCTCGGCGGATTGTTGGGGATTTTAATTGGGATAATTGCCGTTTCCCTTCAGTTGAAATACGGATTGATAAATATTACGAGCACACTGGCTTACCCAGTAAAGCTCAAGCCTATCAATGGAATTATAGTGTTTATAACGATAAGTGTTCTGGGGATCATAGCTTCTTGGATCGCTGCCAGTACGGTACGCGAAAAATTGGTGGCCTGATTGCAATTTGAACAGAAAAATTTTAAGTATTGGTTTTAAATAACCAAAAATTCCGGATCTGCACCAAGACTTATCAACGCCTCACAGATTTCTTCCGTAAATTGTTTTGGGCCACACACGTAAAATCGCAGGTTAAATCGTCCAATATTTTCAATAAGAAATTTCCGGTCAATCCGGCGTTCGCGAAAACCGATCACACCTTCTTTTGTAAATACATTTTTATAGGCCGGCCCCAACATCTTCGTCAACTCGTCGTGCAAAATAACGTCATCAGTGGTTTTATTTGAATACAACAACGCGACCTTCCGCATATTTTTACTTTCGTAAAGTGCTCTAAAGATTGCTATAAAAGGGGTTATCCCTGTTCCACCCGCAATAAAGACTCCAGGTCCTTTATACCTAATTGATCCATAAACTTCGTGAAGCAATAAATTATCACCTACTTTAAGCTTGGCAAATTGTGAAGAAACCCCTTTATTCCCTTCATAAATCTTGATGATAAATTCAAGATGGTCCCAATGGTGCAACGAAGTAAAGGTATAAGGCCGAACCCTGTCTTCCCATCCAGGGAGGTCTATGGATATTTTTGCTGATTGGCCTGGGGCGTATTCAAAACCTTCTGGTTTTTCAAGAACAATACGCTTAACATCATGGGTTATATAATGAGTGGAAAGTATTTTTATTTTCTGCATTGCTTTAATTTGTGGGATAAAGGTAGAAAGGATTTTTAAACTTCTCCAGTTGAAATTGATTTTGCCAAGCAACTTTCCAAACCGGTAATTTCTATTATTTACGCAACATTAATTCCAAACCAAATTAAGGCCTTAACCAAATTCATAAGCGCCAAAGGTTTCCAAAACTTCATCAAACGCTTCAAAAACAGAAACAGAATCGTCGCTTGTTACCATTTTCATACGGTATTCCTTGAAGTCTGGGATTCCTTTAAAATAGTTGGTGTAATGTCGGCGGGTTTCAAAAACGCCTAATTTTTCACCCTTCCAATCGATCGCCATTTGAAGGTGGCGCCTAGCGGCATCTACTCGCTCTATCATTGTAGGGGGAGGCAAGTGCTCCCCGGTTTTGAAATAGTGTTTCACTTCCTTAAAAAACCACGGATAACCAATGCTGGCGCGGCCTATCATGGCGCCGTCCAAGCCGTATTTATCACGCATTTCCATCGCCTTTTCGGGAGTATCCACATCGCCATTTCCGAAAATAGGAATGTGCATTCGAGGGTTGTTTTTCACTTCAGCAATCGGTTTCCAGTCGGCATCTCCTTTATACATCTGGGCGCGGGTACGGCCGTGGATGGAAAGAGCCTGACAGCCCACATCCTGTAAACGTTCGGCTACTTCCAAAATGCGAATTGAATCGTGATCCCACCCCAAACGGGTTTTTACTGTAACGGGAAGTTTGGTGTGCTTTACCATGGCGTCGGTAAGGCTGACCATTAAATCTATATCTTTTAGGATTCCTGCGCCGGCACCTTTACATACCACTTTTTTTACAGGACAACCAAAGTTGATGTCAATTATATCTGGGCCGCTCGCCTCCACTATTTCCACGGTTCGCAACATGGATTCCAGAACGGCTCCAAAAACCTGAATACCTACAGGGCGTTCCTTTTCATAAATATCCAACTTCATCACGCTTTTTGCGGCGTCGCGGATCAGGCCTTCCGAAGAGATAAACTCCGTATAGACCACATCCGCCCCTTGTTCCTTACACAGGGCACGGAAAGGCGGATCGCTCACATCCTCCATTGGCGCGAGCAGCAACGGGAACTCCGGCAATTGTATGTTTCCTATTTTAGGCAATTTAGATTTTTTTGGAATGCAAAAATAGTGAATATTGGATAAAGGACAGGAAGAATTAACTTGAGTGTAACGCACCGGATAAAACGGCTTAAGAAGAAGTTAACGGGTTTACGGCTGTGCTTATGGTTGCAGGTATTGTGCTCTAATTTTTTTAAAAATATTCAATTTCATATTCGCAATAAACATATTTATTGACAATAAAAAAACAAAATAAATCGTTGTCATTCAGAATGTAAGGAGCATTCTACCGATGATCTTTATTAAATAGTAAAAGCGATTTTCTTTAACGATTCAGCCCGTAATACCAAGCTTTATCTCTTAAACAACGGAACCGAAGAACAAGCTTCGCCATACATAATGCTCTTGGCAAAGGGCTGAAGTTTTTGGGCGAGCAATACATAGGCATTTGCCGGAACGGGTTTGTGGGCACATCCTTTGATGATGACAGGTTTATCCTTGTATTCATAAAAATCAATTCCCTGAAGCATTTCAGTAAAAAGAATAGTTTCCAATTCCTCTAAACTGCCGACGGAAACCTTGGCCGCAAACGGGGAAAGATGTAGTGAGATCAATAAGAACGCCCACCCAGGAATTATGGCATCAGTGCTGCAATACAAGGCCACGTAGCAATCTTTGTACTGCGACCAATCGTGGACACTGGCTTTTTCCCTGAATTCTTTTTCGCGCAGCACAATTCCTTCGACCATCCATTGGGAAATGTCAAATTGGATCCGTGTTCCCGATTGATAAAAATCCTCAAGATCAAAGGTTACCAATTTGCTGTTTGCAACTCGATTGATTATTTCTTCAGACATGGTTAAAAGAAAATGAATTTGTAAATAATAATCTTCAAAACGCTTTTACTTAAACCTTTTGAACCTTCAATTTTAGGTAACCAACTTAATTTAGTCCTATATCGTATGCCTTACGTGTTATTTCGCTAGGAGAAACGTTTCGAACATTATTGGTTTGAAAATGGAATTATCTAACTTAAAGCATCCCAAGTTCCAACTTTGCCACGTCGCTCATCAATTCCTGTCCCCATGGCGGATCAAAGGTTATTTCTACCTCTGCGTCTTTCACTTCCTTTAAGGTTTTTACTTTTTCTTCCACTTCCAAAGGCAGGCTTTCGGCTACTGGGCAGTTGGGTGAAGTCAGGGTCATCAATATTTTTACTTCTCGATCTTCATTGATAAAAACATCGTAAATAAGCCCCAATTCATATATATCCACAGGTATTTCGGGGTCGTAGATTGTTTTTATCGTTTCGACAATTTTTTCGCCGAGTTCGGCCATATTTATTTCTGGTTCCATATTATTAAGAATTAAGTTTGCTTTGAAATGCCATCGCATCCAGTTTCATTTGTTTTACCATCGAAACCAGACCATTTGCCCTAGTTGGGGAAAGATGTTCTTTTAGGCCGATTTCGTCTATAAAATGTGTGTTCGAATTTAAAATATCTTGCGGTGTCTGTCCTGAAAACACTCTGACCAAAATAGCAACGATTCCTTTGGTGATAATGGCATCGCTGTCGGCTGTGAAAATAATCCTGCCGTCCTTCAATTCAGAATGCAGCCACACTTTACTTTGACAGCCTTTGATAATCCGGTCATCCGTTTTATATTTTGGGTCTATTAATTCAAGGGATTTTCCAAGATCGATCATATATTCATATCGCTGCATCCAGTCGTCGAACATTGAAAATTCGTCTATCAGTTCCTCTTGTACTTCTTGTATCGTCATTAAATTATTGTTCATTTTACTTTGGTCCAAATATTCCTTCAAAATTTAAAAACCCTTTCAGGATAAGGTCTCAACCCAACATCGACTTCGCTCTTTTTACGGCTTCCACTAATTTATCCACTTCCTCCAAACTATTGTAAAATGCGAAAGAAGCTCGCACAGTCCCCGGAATTTTATAGAAATCCATAATAGGTTGTGCGCAGTGATGACCAGTCCGGACAGCGACACCAAGTTTGTCGAGAATTGTTCCGATATCATACGGATGGATTCCTTCAATATTGAAGGAAATCACCGAGGTTTTATCTGGTCCGGTGCCGTAAATTTTTAAACCTTCAATTTCCAATAATTTTCTTGTGGCATATTGAAGAAGTGCTGCTTCGTGCTCCTCAATAGCTTTAAAACCAACAGCGTTTAAATAATCTATGGCCGCGCCAAATGCGATTCCGCCGCAAATGTTTGGTGTTCCGGCCTCAAATTTATGGGGAAGTTCGGCATAAGTTGATTTTTCAAAAGTGACTTCGTCTATCATTTCTCCCCCACCTTGATAGGGTGGAAGTTTTTTGCCCCATTCTTCTTTCATGTAAAGAATCCCGATTCCAGTGGGACCGCACATTTTATGGGCCGAGGTTACGTAGAAATCAACATCCAGTTTTTGAAAATCGGGTTTTAAATGAGAACAAGCCTGTGCGCCATCTATTAGCACGGCGGCTCCAACCTCGTGAGCTTTTTCAATGATTTTTTCGATGGGATTTATAGTTCCTAAAGCATTTGAAATATGGTTTACAAAAACCAGCTTTGTTTTTTTGGAAAGCAGTTTCTCAAATTCTGAAAAAATCAAAACCCCATCTTCATTCATCGGAATCACTTTGAGGACGGCTTCGGTTTTTTCACAAAGTATTTGCCAAGGAACTATGTTTGAATGGTGCTCCAAGGCGGAAACGATTATTTCATCACCTTCTTTTAGGATTTCGGAAAATCCGCTCGCCACTAAGTTTATTCCATGGGTAGTTCCCGGTCCAAATATAATCTCATAAGGTTCCTTTGCATTAAAATGCCGCTGTATTTTATGTCTCGCAGCCTCATAAGCATCTGTAGCTTCCTGTGAAAGCGAGTGGACGCCACGATGGATGTTTGCATTGTAATTACTGTAATAATCCACAATGCAATCAATTACCTGCTGAGGTTTTTGCGAAGTAGCCGCATTGTCCAAATACACCAATGGATAACCGTTTACCTCTCGGGAAAGGATGGGAAAATCATTGCGTATTTTTTGGATGTTGAATGACATTTAGAGTTTTTTATGAATTTGAATAATACAATTGAGGTTTAGATCCGAATTCAAGAATCCCCAACTTCCTTATTCGTGAATCCGTAACAGACGTTTACAGCTCAAACCCTAAATTGACCCCAATTTTATTGGCTATCAATTTGTTGATGCGCATTTTAAGTTCTGGAATTTTCACACTCTCCAAAACCGTGTTTGCAAAAGCATACATCAACAATGCTTGGGCTTCCTTTATTCCAATTCCGCGACTTCGTAAATAGAAAAGCGCATCTTGGTCAAATTGTCCAACCGTGCATCCGTGGGAACATTTAACGTCGTCGGCGAAGATTTCCAATTGTGGTTTTGCATTAACCGAAGCGTTGTCATCAATCAAAATATTGTTGTTCTGCTGAAAAGCATCGATCTTTTGTGCAATCTTGTCCACGAGAATTTTTCCATTGAAAATTCCGGTTGAATTTTCGGCAAATATCCCTTTGTAATCCTGATGGCTTTCACAGTTTGGCGATTTATGGTGCACCAAAGTATTGTGGTCCACATGCTGTTTTCCTTCAAGAATAGTCACCCCTTTTAAGGTAGAATCGCATCGTTCTCCTTTTTGATAGAAGTTGAGGTTGTTCCGGACCAATTCCCCTCCAAAAGCAAAGGTGTGCACGTGGCAAATGCTTTGGTGCTCCTGAGAAATGTAGGTGTTGTCTATCAAAGATGAGGATGTGGTATCGTTCTGGATTTTGTAATAATCCACATAGGCGCGTTTTTCAGCAAATATTTCAGTTACGGAATTTGTCAACACTTTATTTTCTGAAAGACTTTGATGGCGCTCAATGATCTGAACGTGTGCATTTTCACCCACTACAATGAGGTTTCGTGGCTGAAGGAACATGGCGGCTTCATTTCCCGTTGAAAAATTGATTATTTCAATAGGTTTTTTCGCCTCGATGTGTGCGGGAATATTGATAAAAGCCCCTTCCCTTGTAAAGGCGGTGTTTAACGAAGTGATGCCGTCCTTTTTAGCAATTTTGTTGAAATATGCTTCAATTACTGGCTGGAACGCACTCTTTGTAAGTGCTGCGGACATTAGGCAAACGTCCACACTATCATGCGTGGTTTCAGACAGGAACGAACTGTAAACCCCGTCCACAAACACAATTTTGTAGGTGTCTATATCGTGAAGGAAATACGGACGCACTGTTTCCCAGTCAACGTTTCGCTCCTTGTTTGAAATGATGCTGTAATCCTGTTTCAACACCTTGTTTAGGGACGTATATTTCCAAGCTTCCTCTTTTTTAGAAGGAAACCCTTTATCCTCGAAAATCTTGATCGCATTGTTTCGCACATCGTGAATAGGCGAATCAAATTCCAAATAATCCTCTAGGCCGATGTATGATGTAAGTAATTTATCTTTAAAACTCATATTTTCCAATTCAGAATTCAAAACTCAGAATTCAGAATTCAAGTTAAACTTGAACTTTGAACTTATAATCTTGAATCGATTAAACCAATTCTTCCTTAATCCAGTCGTAGCCTTTTTCCTCAAGCTCATAGGCGAGTTCCTTGGTGCCGGATTTTACTATTCTTCCATCCATCAATACGTGTACAAAATCGGGAACTATATAATCCAATAAACGCTGATAGTGGGTTATGAGGATGATGGCATTGTCCTTGTTTTTTATCTTGTTTACGCCATTGGCCACAACTTTAAGCGCGTCTATGTCCAATCCGGAATCGGTTTCGTCCAGAATCGCAAGTTTTGGCTCCAACATCGCCAGTTGGAATATTTCATTACGTTTCTTTTCACCTCCCGAAAAACCTTCGTTTAAGGATCGAGATAGGAATTTACGGTCTATCTCCAGCATATCGGATTTTTCCTTGATCATTTTCAACATCTCGGCTGCCGGCATATCGCCCAAACCCTGGGATTTGCGCGATTCGTTGATGGCTGTTTTTATAAAGTTGGTCACCGAAACCCCCGGAATTTCCACGGGATATTGAAAGGAGAGAAAAATTCCTTTGTGTGCGCGTTCCTCCGGATCCAGTTCTGTAATCGAATTTTCGTCGAAAAGAATATCGCCTTGCGAAACTTCATATTCGTCCTTGCCAGCGATTACGGAGGCCAAGGTGCTTTTTCCGGAGCCGTTTGGGCCCATTATTGCGTGCACTTCGCCAGCATTTACTTTTAAGTCGATGCCTTTCAAAATGTCCATTCCGTCGAAGCCGGCGTATAAATTCTTAATATCTAACATAGTCGTCTTAATTTACTTTTAGTTCAATATCAGCTTTTGTTGGGGTGTCGCTGACGTTTATTATTTCGGTTATTGTTATTATTTCGTCCCAACCTTCGGCACCTTCGGGTTTTTTCTCCACTTTTCCTCGAACAATGACAGGCACCATGTCAAAATCGCTTGTTTTTACAGCTTCTACTCTTTTTGCCAAATCCTTGGCAACATCGTTTAATTCCACTCCATAAACAAAGGAACTACCCTTGAAAACAGAGGCTTCGGCCGTGTAGATGAACTCTCCTTGAAAGGCTTGCGTTCCATCATTTGGAGTGCTTTCAGAAACAGTTTCTTCCTCCAATTTCTCATTTTTCGTTTTTGAATCGTTGCACGAAAAAAGAAAGGAAGTAAGTAGCAGCAGTAACAATGTTCTTTTCATCGGATATGAATTTATTTGGTTGTTATGAATTTGGTTATTTTTTAATTTGGTCAGATAGATTTCCATCCGTGTCAAATAGGTTTCTAAAATTAACCTACGCTTCCCTCCAAGCTGATTTCCAGAAGTTTTTGTGCTTCCACAGCAAATTCCATCGGAAGTTTATTGAGAACATCTTTACTGAATCCGTTTACGATAAGTGCGATTGCTTTTTCAGTGCTGATTCCCCGTTGGTTGCAATAAAAAATTTGGTCCTCCCCAATTTTACTGGTAGTTGCTTCGTGTTCAACTTGGGCCGTTTTGTTTTTTACTTCAATATATGGAAAAGTGTGTGCACCGCATTTATTGCCCATCAACAACGAATCACATTCAGAGAAATTCCGGGCGCCTTCTGCATTGGGCATGATTTTTACCAATCCGCGATAACTGTTTTGGGAGTTTCCGGCAGAAATTCCTTTGGAAATAATCGTGCTTCGGGTGTTTTTTCCGATGTGGATCATTTTTGTTCCCGTATCTGCTTGCTGAAAGTGATTTGTAACGGCTACGGAATAAAATTCGCCGATGGAATTGTCACCTTTTAATATGCAACTTGGATATTTCCAGGTAACAGCACTTCCGGTTTCAACTTGTGTCCAGGATATTTTTGCGTTCTTCTCGCAAATCCCACGCTTTGTTACAAAGTTGAACACGCCTCCTTTTCCTTCTTTATCTCCTGGATACCAGTTTTGAACCGTGGAATATTTTATTTCAGCGCCATCCATTGCGATTAGTTCGACCACAGCCGCGTGCAATTGGTTTTCATCTCGGCTCGGAGCAGTACAGCCTTCTAGATAGCTCACATAACTGCCTTCATCCGCAATTAAAAGTGTTCTTTCAAATTGGCCAGTTCCTCCTTGGTTTATTCGGAAATATGTGGAAAGTTCCATTGGGCATTTTACGCCTTTTGGAAGATAGCAGAAAGATCCATCGCTAAAAACGGCACTGTTCAACGCCGCATAAAAATTATCTTTTGGAGGAACAACGGTTCCTATGTATTTTCTCACCAATTCCGGATGTTCTCGGATCGCCTCTGAAATGGAACAGAAAATAATTCCTTTTTCGTTCAGACTTTTCTTAAAAGATGTGGCCACAGAAACTGAGTCTATTACAACATCTACTGCAACGCCAGTTAACCTTTTTTGTTCGTCTATCGAAATTCCCAATTTTTTGAACGTGTCCAACAATTCCGGGTCCACTTCGTCCAAACTGTCGTATTTCGGTTTTTTGCTTGGAGCTGAGTAATAGGATATATTTTGAAAATCGGGCTTTTCGTATTTCACGTTTGCCCATTCGGGTTCTTCCATGGTTTGCCAGTATCGGAATGCCTCCAAACGCCATTCAGTCATCCATTCGGGCTCTTCTTTTTTTGCCGAAATGGCACGGACCACATCTTCATTAAGGCCTACGGGAAAAGTTTCCGATTCAATATCGGTAAAGAAACCATATTCATATTCCTTGGTTTCCAATTCTTTTTTTAAATCGTCTTCAGTATATTTCATAATGCTTTACAGATTGAATGTGAAATTTTAAAAGGTTAAAGTGAAAAAGATTCTCCGCAGCCGCAAGTTCGGTTGGCATTTGGATTTTGAAATACGAATCCCTTTCCATTAAGGCCTCCACTGTATTCGAGGATTGTTCCTGCCAAATACAGGAAACTTTTTTTGTCAACTGCTATTTTTACGCCGAGATCTTCAAAAACCTTGTCGTTCTCCCCCAATTTGTTGTCAAAATTGAGATCATAACTAAGGCCCGAGCACCCTCCACTTTTGACTCCAACCCGGACAAAATCGTCGGAAATATGGAAGCCACTCTCCGCCATTAGCTGAGCTATACGGATTTTTGCATTTTCACTTACCTTGATCATAATATAGATTAATTCTAAATTAGAGCGCAAATATACATGAAATAGAACTTTTTTCCACATCCAAACCCACTTAAAACAGTTAGTGCAATAGTTAAATAACTAATGGGAAATGAAGCGTTGAGCCCTTGATTTCTTGGAGATTCACGTTGAAATACGCATCTAATGTTTAAAGGAGATGCCATTTACTCCCGGGGTTTTCGTTTTTCTGTGTCGGAAGCCTTATTTTTACCGATTGAACCAAAGGAGAATTTTATGTTTGAAAACGAAGGAGATACCACCAATATTGAGAAATTGGGAGAGTTTGGTCTGATTGACCATCTGACCAAAAATTTTACTATAAAAAATAAATCCACTATTAAAGGAATAGGGGATGATGCAGCGGTAATTGCAGGAAATTCTGAGAAGGATATTGTTGTGACTACTGATCTATTACTGGAGAAAGTCCATTTTGATCTGTCCTATATGCCTTTAAAACACCTTGGGTATAAGGCGGTAGTGGTCAATCTTTCTGATGTGTATGCAATGAACGCCGTTCCAGAACAGATCACGGTGTCCATCGCCGTTTCCAACCGTTTTCCCGTAGAGGCATTGGAAGAACTATATGCAGGAATCACGGCTGCTTCCAAATTTTACAATGTGGATGTTGTAGGTGGCGACACGACTTCTTCCACTTCCGGCCTTCTGATAAGCGTAACGGCTATTGGAACAGTAGCGAAATCAAAGTCCGTTCTTCGAAGCGGGGCAAAAGAAAATGATTTATTGGTGGTTTCAGGCGATTTGGGTGCCGCTTATATGGGGCTTCAAGTACTGGAACGCGAAAAACAGGTGTTTCTGGTAAATCCAAATTCCCAGCCCGATTTGGAGCCATATTCTTATTTGGTTGAACGACAGTTAAAACCGGAAGCACGAAAGGATATCTCTGAGCTTCTAAAGGATTTGGAGATAAAACCGACTTCGATGATTGATATAAGTGATGGTCTTTCCTCAGAAATCATGCATCTGTGTAAAAACTCAGAAGTGGGATGTAACTTATACGAAGATAAAATTCCGTTGGACCCGCAAGTTATTACGGTTTGTGAGGAATTTGATTTGGACAGTACTACAATTGCGCTGAATGGTGGTGAGGATTACGAGTTATTGTTCACCATTAAACCCGAGGATTTTCCTAAGCTAAAAGGGAATCCAAACTTTACGGTAATTGGACATATGACGCACAAAAATGAAGGAGCCCATTTGATTACCCGTGCAAACACAAAAATTCCGCTTATTGCCCGCGGATGGAACGCTCTTGATGAGAAGGATTAAGACTTTTTTAAATTGAGAGTAAAAATTTTCGTACGCTGGGCAAGTTTTCGATAACGCTGAGATGGCCACCGGCGATAACTGTTGCGGCTACATCGCATTTTTTTGCAAGCCTTAAATTCTCTGCCAGCGGAATAATGGGATCGGCTTCTGAAAAAAGCATAAATTTAGGTCCAGAAAACGATTTTAAAATTCCCGTACGGTCATTTCGATCCCGCATTCCTCTTAATGCCGCTATAATGCCTTCTACAGGAAAAGTGTAGGCCAGGTTTTTATAGCGTTCCAGTTCTTCTTTAAAAATATCTTTGGAAGCAATTTCCGCGGTCCAGTTCGAAATGGCCATACTGATGAAGGCTCTCGGATTTTTATCCATTATTTCTATCGCTCGGTCACGATTTTTCTTTCTTTCATCGGAATCGGCAATTGTGGTGGAATTTAAAAGTAGAATTTTGTCGATATTCCCAGAAAACATTTCCGCAAAAGCCAGGGCTACATAACCTCCCATGGAATGTCCTACAAAAGTTGCTACCGGAATTTGGAGGTGGACCATTATTTCGCGGACAATTTCCGCCATCAATTCCATGGAATGGGTTTTGGCAATAACCCCGCTTTTTCCATGTCCCGGAAGATCAATTGTAATTATTTTGCGGTTTTCCGAGAGACTGGGAAGGAGTGGGTCCCACATTTTGGAGCTTTCCAAAAAACCGTGCAAAAGAACCCAAACAGGTCCTTCCCCAATGGAACTATAATGGATAGGTGTATTTTTGTGATTGAAAATCATAACATAAGATCACAGGCCTTTATATTTTTATAAAGACAGGATGTGAAAAAAATAGGACAGGACTATGTTTATTTGTTCATCAACTCCTCAATCTCTTCGGCTTCCAGCGGGATATTTCGCATTAAATTGAAAGGTTCCCCTCTCTTTTGGATTACCATGTCGTCCTCCAGTCGAATTCCAAATCCTTCCTCCGGGATATAGATTCCTGGCTCTACGGTAAATACCATATTCTCTTTCATCGGTTCCCATAGAATTCCGTAATCGTGGGTATCCAAGCCTAAATGGTGGCTGGTGCCGTGCATAAAATATTTTTTATAGGCAGGCCATTTTGGGTCTTCGTTCTCAACATCAGATTTATCCAAAAGTTTAAGGTCCAAAAGTGCTTTAGTCATTAATTTTCCGACTTCTTCGTGGTATTCTTTCCAGTAATTCCCTGGAACCAGCATTTTTGTCGCTTCGTTTTTTACGTTCAAAACTGCGTTGTAAACTTCTTTTTGTCGTTTTGTGAATTTTCCACTCACGGGAATGGTGCGCGACATGTCGCTGGCATAATTTGCGTATTCAGCCCCGATGTCCAGCAAAATTAAATCGCCTTTTTTGCATTGTTGGTTGTTTTGGACATAATGGAGGACGTTTGCGTTATTGCCACTTGCCACAATAGGTGTATAAGCAAATCCTTTGGAGCGATTGCGTAAAAATTCGTGCATAAATTCAGCTTCGATCTCATATTCCCACACTCCGGGTTTTACGAAATCCAATACACGTCGAAATCCTTTTTCAGTGATGTCACAGGCTTTTTGTATAAGATCCAATTCGATTTTGTCCTTGACGGAACGCAACCGTTGCAAAATTGGATTGCTTCGGTCCCAACTGTGGGCCGGGAAATTTTCTTTTGTTCGTTTAATAAACCTATCCTCACGGGTTTCGGTTTCCACACTTTGGCGATAATGTTCATTGGTGTTGAAATAGATTCTTTCTACTTGTGTCATTACTTCGAAGAAAATGCGGTCAAATTCTGACAACCAATGAACAGATTTGATCCCGCTTACCTCAAATGCTTTTTCCTTCGTCAGCTTTTCGCCTTCCCAGACGGCAATATGCGCATTGGTCTCCCGCACAAAAAGCATTTCACGATGTTCCTTGTTGGGAGCGTCCGGAAACAACACCAATATACTTTCTTCTTGGTCCACACCGCTTAAATAAAAAATATCGCGGGCCTGTTGAAAAGGCATGGTGCTGTCTGCACTTATTGGATAAACGTCGTTGCTGTTGAAAACCGCCAGACTATTCGATTTCATCTGGGCCATAAAATTTTTGCGGTTTTTTATAAAAAGGTTATTGGAAATTTGATCGTACTTCATTGTTGTATTATTTGTTTTTAAACGGTAAAATGCATCATTGCCAACAAATCGTTTGGAATGTTTTTCGGTAGTAATTCTCTGGATTTGCCCAAAATTAATTATTTCAGAAGGAACCACATCCCAATACCTCTGAAAAGTGTATAAAATGTTTATGAAAGTTTATGAAAAGTCTATATGGATAAATGCAAGGAACGATTGTTTGTTTTTTGTTGAATTATTTTATGAAAATGGTATCTTGCCGTGAAAATTTTACACTATGATGCAATGGGAACGTTTGCTTTCACTGAAGAAGCAAGGAGATCATCAAAGAAGGTTGAGAAATGAGGAAGATGAAACCCGACTGGGATTTGAAGTCGATTATGACAGAATTATTTTTTCATCTGCTTTTCGGAGCCTCCAAGACAAGACCCAAGTAATTCCGCTTTCAAAAACTTCCTTTGTGCATACACGTCTTACCCACAGTCTCGAGGTTTCTGTTGTGGGCCGATCCCTTGGAAGATTGGTGGGAAAAAAAATACTTCAAAAACATCCTGAATTAATGGAGGAGCTGGGGTTTCAATTCAACGATTTTGGTGCTATTGTCGCTGCAGCGTCTTTAGCACATGATATCGGTAACCCACCTTTCGGCCATAGCGGGGAAAAGGCGATAGGCGATTTTTTTTCTAATGGAAAGGGACAGCGGTTTAAATCATATTTGACCCAAAAGGAATTTCAAGACTTGGTCGATTTTGAAGGGAATGCCAATGGATTTAAAATTTTGACCGAATCAAAAAATGGTGTTGAAGGCGGACTTAGGCTGACTTATGCAACCCTCGGGGCTTTTATGAAATATCCCAAACAATCGCTTCCTAAAAAACCTTCTGCCGATGTTGCCGACAAGAAATTTGGAGTGTTTCAAAGTGATGCAGATTTTTTTGATGAGGTGGCAAATGATTTGGGTCTTTTACAACGGGATTACGATGGCGGTTGGACGCGGCATCCACTTTCTTTTCTGATTGAGGCGGCGGACGATATCTGCTATACTATAATTGATTTTGAAGACGGCATCAACTTAGGTCTGATTGAGGAAGATTTGGCTTTGGAGTATCTGCTCAATCTTGTTCGTCATAACTTGCGAAAGGAGGTTTACGCAAATCTCACCACTTCCCAGAACAGATTGGCCTATCTTCGTTCGTTGGCAATAAACACTTTAATACGTGAGGCATCCGAAATTTTTACCAATAATGAGGAGGCAATTTTAAAAGGTGAATATTCAGAATCCTTATTGGATCAAAGCCTGTTTAGGACGCAAATCTCAGATATCATAAAGATTAGCAAGGAAAAGATTTATCAAAGCACCGAGGTTCGGGAAAAGGAAATTGCGGGCTATACAATCCTAACCACGTTGCTGGATGCCTTTACAACGGCCTTTGAAAACGCTCACAACCAGAACATGAGCCCTTTTGACATGCTCTTGATGAGAACCATTTCACCTACAAAAATGGAATTTGAATCGGTTTATGATTATTTGATGGAATGTTGCAGTTACATATCGAGATTGACCGATGGCAGTGCTATACAGATTTTTCAGAAAATAAAAGGAGACCTGTAGAAATTAGTGGATTAAAAATGTTAAATCCTGATTTGCCGAGCCTTTATCCTCTGAATTATGATATTTT
>CAZMDY010000021.1:0-1698 GCA_964565295.1 uncultured Aequorivita sp.
ACACATAAAACAACATATTTCAAATTCATACCAGTAGGTTTAAGTCTTAGTTTGTTAATTCAATAAATACGGGGGAGACCTTTTTAAGCATATAGCTTGAATTTCCAGAAAGATTCGCATTGATATCAAAAATCTGGACGGTTTCGCCTCTTCCAGCCCTTCTTAAGGCACTTTTGGCATCGTTGTTCAATTTATCGCCAGAGACCTTAATAGTTGGTTGCCCAGCAACTTTGAAGCTAAAACCAGTCACGTTAAGTTTCAAATCGAAATCGAAATCTCGTAAGGCTGCGCCAACGCTTGAAATTTCAAGACCTTGTCGTTGCATACGTACTGGACCTCCATCTCCATCCTCTCCACGGATTGTACCTGTTGGTCTAGGAATATCTTTGATTCGGAAAACTGAATTGGAGCTTACTCGCTGGCCATCAGGCAATGTTCCGCTGGCAGAGATGGTAACTTCCCTACCTGTTCCAGGACGCATGATGTATTTTGATCCAGATGCTTTAGACAATCCTGGAGCTGTTGCAGAAACATTGTTATCGGCGATTCCAGGGATAGAAATAGTCATCGGGTTGTCAACACCACGATAAACCACGTTCATTTTATCAGCTGCTATTACTGCCGCATTCGGTTTTGTTATCGTTGCAAAAGAAAGGTTGACCGGTACTTCGGTGTCCTCACCATCCTCAACAAAAATCAAGTTTCCTTCAATTTTGTGATCTCCTGGATTTCCAGCACCTATATTAAGCATTACCTTTCCATTCTCAATTGAATATTGATCTTGAGTAAGCGGTCGACCGTCCAGGGTCAGCTCAACTCTGTTTGGTCTAGTGTTTGGATCTTTTCTTCCAAGCACAATCGCTCCCTCAAATTGATCTCCAGCGTAAAAAGCAGATTTTGAAGCTTCTAATAGGGTGTTGTACTGTGTAAATGAAAGCGCGGCCGCCTGCTGACCCGCCAACATTGTAGATAGAACCTCATTTTCAGTGGTCTTCACATCGTTTTGCATTTGGCTCAATTTTGTCCTCGAGGCTACCATAGGGAATCCTTCAAAATGGTATCGCAACCATTCTACGGAAATTCCGTCCTTATTTTCAACAGGTTCGGTAGAGAATTTCTTCGAAACATCTGCGGCGATTGTTTGGAAACGTGGATCGTCACCGATAACTCCCAAAACACCATTCTTATACTTTTGAATTTGATCCAAAAACTCTTGCCCTTCTGTTGTATACTTATCACCACTGAATAATTTTTGATCTAAATAATCAGCTCTGTCTTGCATTTCATAATTCTCAATATCCTCTGGTTTAACAGTACTCATCATTCCAGCTTTGATCGATTCTAGATATGAGTCGAGTTCATCGGAATAGGCATTTATTTGTTCAGCTTTTCGCTTAACATCACCATATTGTTCGGGTTGTTCAATTGCCTTGGCCGATAAATTCTCCATAAAAGCAACATTCCGTGCTTCGGCCGCCATATTTGACTCAGTAAGTCTTTCATTTAGCAGACCAAAAGCAGATAACACTTCCTTTGACATGTTCAACGCCATCATAGCGATGAAGATCAAATACATCATGTTAATCATCTTTTGTCTTGGACTTAGTTTTCCACTTGCCATAATTTTTCTTTAGAATTTAATAAACATATTATAAGTGAGCCCTAAGCTTAGTTTCTATTGGTCATTGCAGAAAGCAT
>CAZMDY010000021.1:1798-20121 GCA_964565295.1 uncultured Aequorivita sp.
TCAAATGCGGAAATAGCAAAAATGATAGCTTCAGTAACAAGTCCGATTGTTAAAAGCACGTTTCCACCAATACCAAAAAATTCATAGTGGGTAATTTTAAAGAGCGCACCAATAATTACAATTGAAGCTCCAAGGCCATAGGCCATTGCAAATAGTCTTTTTGAAGATTTAGAAGATTTAGCCATAATAAAATAGTTTTTTAAAATTAATTTAATTGATGATTGTTTATTAAGTTATTTATGTAGGGATAGTTCAATTTTAACGGGCGTCGCCATAGCTTTCGTTCAAGACAACGTCGGTGCCCATATAGTCCTGGACAGTTCTGAAACCAATGTAACTACGTGCAGAATCTGCATATTCGTAATCCCTGGTTCCTACCTGTAGGAAATAAGCAACGTCTTTCCAGGAACCTCCGCGCACAACCTTACGCATGTTGTTTGGGTCGTTCACATTTGGGTTCATGGTTGAGGTAAAGCCATAAGAAGCTGGCTCATAAGAGGAAGCCACCCACTCTGCGACATTCCCGGCCATGTTATATAGGTTGTAACCATTGGGTTCATAGGATTTCGCCTCTACCGTATACAAAGCTTGGTCGGCGGCATAATCGCCTCTCAGCGGCTTAAAGTTGGCCATAAAACAGGCACGGTCGTTTTTGGTATATGGCCCTCCCCAAGGGTAACTTGCAGATTGCAATCCGCCTCGGGCTGCATATTCCCATTCGGCTTCCCCTGGAAGTCGGAATGAGTTTACATGATTCCGTCTTTTTGATTTTTGATATGAATTTTTATAAAGAGTCCTCCAAGCGCAGAAAGCTTTTGCCTGCTTCCAGTTTACACCTACCACTGGATAATCGCCATAGGCTTCGTGCCAAAAATAGTCATTGTGCATTGGCTCGTTATAGGAATAGTTGAAGTCCCTTATCCAAACCGTAGTATCAGGATAAATATTCACTTCTTCTGTTATGATAAAATCCTTTCTTCGTTTGCTTCTGTCACGGGCAGCAGCCTCAATGTCCATATATGTATATTGGAAATTCAATTTACTTACATCTATGGTCCTTTGTCCATTGTACGCTTCCTCTGTAGGGATATACATGGTGTCCATTACTTCGGAATAGAATTCATCTGGGTATTTTGATGTATCCCAAATTAGCTTCACTCTATTGTTGATCTTTCTTCCAGCATAATAATCCTCACCCATTCCAAAATAATTGTCGTACATATATTGCTCGTACGGTGTCATTTCTTCATTTTCCTGATCTACAAATGAGAATTCACCAATTCCTCCATCTCCAGGAGTGGCTCCTTGCTCATCGGCCATAATGGCCAAACGCAGCCTTACCGTGGAATCGCGGACCCAATTCACAAATTGGCGGTATTCTGAATTTGTAATTTCGGTCTCGTCCATATAAAAAGAACGAACGGTCACTGTTTTGGTAGGAGCATCCTGGACAGCCACAAAATCATCATCACTTTTACCCATAATGAAGGATCCGCCAGGAACCAAAGTCATTCCATAGGGCTTCTGCGGAAACCATTTTTTGCCTTTGGCGCCAACCAGTTCTCCTCGGTCTCCAGAATTACAGCTAAATAAAAAGGCAACAATCGCAGCTATTGCAAAAAACTTCTTCATAGGTATTTAGGTTAAATTTCAAAATTTGAGAGCGTAAACGTATTTATAAATTTTCAGAAAAACAATTTTTTTTTCAAAAACACTTTTATACGTTTACCAACTCTTGCTTTAAACTTCGTTTTTAAGTCGGGCTCTCAGCCATCTATCGGGAATTTGTCCGTTGCTACATGCACTCAAATATTCGCCATAAGTGCAAGGTAATAACGCACGTCTTTTTAATTTATTATTAACATCCGAAATAAACGGCATTAAAATCCACCATCTTTCGGTTCTTTTGCTTTTTTTGAAAGTCAGAATTGTGTCATCGATCGGGACAAGATAAGTTGTGAAATGCTTTTCTTCTTCAAAATCTCCATCGTCTATTCTAAAATTGACCCCTTCCACAAAATACCACATTATTTGGGCGATAAGCATAGGGCCATTTTTTTGGGAATTGGACTTGCCAATCTCATACAATCCGAAAGAGGACACTCTATTACTGATGCCCGCATATCGGGATATGGAACAAATTTCCCTTCCGTCGAAACCGTTAGGGCTGCCATAGTCTTTATAACTGATTTCGGAGCTTTTTATTGCGGAGACATCCAAAGTTACGATATCGGCATCGCGCATTATGGGCTCTACTATGGTAATATCAGAAGTTACTTCGCCCAAACGAAAAGCATCAAAAAAAAGTTTATCCATCAGCGCTATTTCCTGAGGCGGATTAAAAAATGACTGATAGCCAATTACACTGTAGTTGAAAAGATTGTAAGGAAGTTCAACTACTATTTTACTGACATAGGATTTATTTGAAATTGGCGAATCTGCGTTTCCCAAATCAAATCGGCTGTCTATATTGACCATATTCACCATTTCTCCCATTCCGTCATATGCCCGATATTGTCCATAAACCATATCTTGGCCCGCTCCCAAAATAAGCGGAATGATATCCATGTTTATCAGAGCAGCAATGGCCTCCCTCGCTGCGAAGCGGCTGTCTTCTGGCGTTGCCCCTTTCTCGATATCGCCCAAATCAATTATATCGTGGCTCCAATTGCCTGGATAGAGGGAATAGAACGCTTTTCTATAAGAATTAAAATTTATGTCCTCGTCATTAAAATTTACATCAGCCCGATTTTCCCGTAGGCCCACAATGGCAATTTTAGCTCCTTCGAAACTGGGGATCTGCCCTTTTTCGGCATGAACTTTAATTTGTTTCCCCAACGTTCCCGCTGGCAAATTTTCCGCGTAAGCCAACACTTCTTTGGAAACGGGAGATAAAAAATCAATCATTATTTTTTCTTGGCTGTGGTTTTTCCTCCTTTTGGAGAAGCTTTTTTACTAACAGGTTTTCTTTTTGCGCCGGTTTTCTTTTTCGGAGTCTTTTTTTCAAGTAAAGCTTTTGCTTCCTCTAAGGTTATCTTGTCAGCTTTTGTGTCTTTCGAAAGTTCTACTTTTGTTTTGCCCTTAATAAGGTTGAACCGGCCCCATCTTGCCTTTTCGATGCGTATTTTTTCCTCTGGCCATTCCTGGATCAACTTATCGATTTCCTTCTGTTTCTTGTCCTCGATAAGTTCTATTATGTCATGCTCTGAAAGGTTGTCAAAATCATACTTCTTGTTGACATTGATAAAAATATTGTTCCACTTGATAAAAGGACCGAAACGCCCCACCCCTTTTTGTACTGGAAGATCTTCATATATATATATAGGAGCGTCTGCTTTTTTCTTTTCCTCAATCAATTCTTTGGCGGTAGCCATGTCTACATCCAAAGGATCCATTCCTTTTGGCAAGGAGATAAACGTTTTTCCAAACCGGACATAAGGCCCAAACCGCCCATTGTTGACCTCGACTTCTTCGTTTTCATACACGCCCAAGGTTTTTGGGAGTTTGAACAGGTCCATTACCTCCTCGAATGTGACCAAATGCAGTTGTTGATCGGGCCGAAGACTGGCAAACTTCTTCTCTTCGTCGTCTGGGGCTCCAATTTGTGCCATTGGGCCATATTTTCCATATCGGACCAAGACAGGTCTTCCGCTCTTTGGGTCTTCCCCCAATACGCGCTCGCCGCTTTCGCGCTCGGCGTTTTCTTCAACATGTTTCACTTGGGGGTGGAAATTGGAATAAAAATCCTTCATCATTTTACTCCATTCCTGTTTGCCTTCTGCTATGTCGTCAAAATCCTGTTCTACCTTAGCGGTAAAATTATAGTCGAGAATATTTTTAAAATTCTCGACCAAAAAGTCATTTACGATCATTCCAATATCTGTAGGAACCAGTTTTCCTTTATCCGATCCTACAGTTTCAGACAAGGTTTTATCCTTGATCTTGTCTTTTTGGAGAGTTACCTGAAGATACTTTCTTTCAGTACCCTCTACTGTTCCTTTTTCAACATAATTCCTTCCAATGATTGTGGAAATGGTTGGGGCATAGGTAGAAGGGCGACCAATTCCAAGTTCCTCCAGCTGTTTTACGAGAGAGGCTTCGGTAAAGCGATAAGGTGGCCGTGTAAATCGTTGCGTGGCGGTGATGTAGTTGTTTTCCAAGGAATCGCCCTCTTTCATGTTGGGCAACATGCCCTCTTGTTCCTCCTCCTCAAAATCGGTTCCTTCGAGATAAACTTTTAAGAATCCATCAAACTTGATCATCTCACCAGTGGCTACGAAATTTTCAGTTATTTTTTCTTTGCCAATAGCATCAATTTTTACATTGGTGCGCTCCAATTCCGCATCGCTCATTTGGGAGGCAAGCGTTCTTTTCCATATCAAATCATACAAGCGGGATTGATCTCTATCATTCGAAATGCTGTGAACGCCCATATCGGTGGGACGGATTGCTTCGTGGGCATCTTGGGCTCCTTTGATTTTTCCTTTATAATTCCGCTGTTTGCTATATTTTTCTCCGTATAATGAGTTTATTTCCTTCTGGGCAGCATTTTTGGCGTCGTTGGAAAGATTGACACTGTCGGTTCGCATGTATGTTATCAAACCCGCTTCGTACAATCTCTGGGCGATAGTCATCGTCTTTCCGACTGAGAAGTAAAGTTTTCGAGAGGCCTCCTGCTGCAAAGTCGATGTGGTGAAGGGTGGCGCAGGAGATTTGGTAGCAGGTTTTTTGGAAAGTTCAGATATCTTATAGGAAGCCCCCAGATTCTTTTGAAGAAATTCCTTTGCCAATTCCTCTGAAGCAAAATTTTTGGGAAGCTTTGCCTTAAATTTACTGCCTTCCAATGTTACAAATTCCGCATCAATCCGATAGGACACCACAGGTGTAAACTCTTCAATTTCCCTTTCCCGTTCAACGATCAAACGCACGGCCACTGACTGGACTCGACCGGCAGAAAGACCGCCCTTCACTTTTTTCCACAGCACTGGTGAAAGCTCATAGCCCACTAAACGGTCCAGTACCCGCCGGGCTTGTTGGGCATTTACCAAATTATAGTCAATTTGACGCGGATTTTCTATTGCCCTTAAAATGGCCGATTTCGTTATCTCGTGGAAAACAATACGTTTGGTTTTGTTTTTGTCCAGTTTCAGCTCCTCTGACAGATGCCATGCAATAGCTTCCCCTTCTCGATCCTCATCACTGGCCAACCATACGGTAGTCGCATTTTTGGAAAGCGCCTTTAATTCGTTAACGACTTTCTTTTTGTCGCTGCTTACTATATATTTAGGAGTAAAATCCCCTTCAACGTCAACACCCAATTCCTTGGAAGGAAGGTCTGCTATGTGTCCAAAACTGGAAGAAACCTTAAAATCCTTACCGAGAAATTTCTCAATGGTTTTTGCCTTTGCTGGGGACTCGACGATCACTAAATTCTTTGCCATATTCTAATTTATTGTCCGCACAAAAGTATGTGAAATATTTAATACGAAAGTTTTTGACCGAAAGATTCGACAAAATCCTTCAAAAGAAGCTCTTCATCCGAACGGTAAAACCCCTCCTATTTACGGAATTGAAAATTCTGAACACCGAATCTTATAAGCTATTTTTCAGATATTTATCTGTAAACAACCTCGAACTCCCCTTCGGTGATTACTCTTAAATCGGTTGAGAAAAAGAAAGAACCCTTCAACGTTTTTGTGCTAAGGTCGTGCTCTATGATGGTTATTGTTCCCTCGGTAGCTGTTTGCGGCCCATCAGTGTCGATATATTCAGCACTGAATCCTCCTTGGGGGAGAATATAATCGCCAACATCTACAGTGTTTGGAACCGTTAAGCTTATTGTGGCAGAGGGGGTAATTCCGTTGATTACAATTTCCTCCCCATCATCATTAGCGCCCACTGACATCGCCAGAAAATCTTCGTTGTCAACTTTAGCTACCAATGAACCATCGTTAGTAGGAATTCCCGTGGGACTTCCGTAAGGAACATTATATAGAAACCCTTTGGAAACATAAACAGTATCAATTCCTGGTTGTACTGCTCTAAAATAAAACGTGCCCTCAAGAGTATTGTTTGCCATATTTATTTTTGAAATAGTCACTTTTCCTGGTTCATTGGGGTCAGTAATATACCTACTTCCGTTGGCACCAATATAAATAGCTGAGTTTTGCATATTGGGCCCAATTTCGTGGTCTCCTTCCTCAAAACTGGCCAAATTCAAAAATATTGACTGAATGTGGGCAGAGCCTTCAATGGTCAAACTACCGTCCTCGTCCACAGTTCCTTTAGCCGATGTTGATTGATATAATTCGCCGTCAATACTGGCCTGCATTGCAAATTCATTGATTTCCGTTGTTTCACAAGAAGACATCAACAAGACTGAGAAGAGAAGTAAAAAATAGTTTTTCATAGTTCGTAACTCTAAGTGTTTCGACAAATGTAGAAGAAATATTTCAAATGATTCCCATTGAAAGAGAAAATAGATTATCTTTGCCCACCTTAATTATAACCAGGGTCGTGAACCCTAAAAATTAATTCAAAACATGCCTGTAAAAATCAGACTACAAAGACACGGTAAAAAAGGAAAGCCCTATTACTGGATCATCGCCGCGGACGGCCGCAGCAAAAGAAGTGGGAAATATATTGAAAAATTGGGACATTATAGCCCAACTACAAATCCCGCACAAATTGAACTGGATGTTGACGCTGCCGTAAAATGGCTCCAAAATGGGGCTCAACCTACAGACACTGTTCGCGCAATTCTTTCCTACAAAGGCGCTTTGTTGAAGAACCATCTGGCCGGTGGCGTTCGCAAAGGTGCTTTGACCGAAGAGCAAGCCGAGGCCAAGTTCAACGAATGGTTGGAAAACAAAAAGGGTTCCATCGACCACAAAAAAGCTTCACTTTCCGAAGCTAAGGAAAAAGCGAAGACTGAAAAGCTTGCTGCCGAAAAGGCTGTAAGTGACAAAAGAGCTGCTGAAGCCGCTGCCGCCGCCGCCCCTGAAGCGGAAGAAGCAACTGAGGCCACGACTGATGAAGTCATAGAAGAAACCGCTTCTACAGAGGTCGCCAATGACCAAGAGCCAGCTACAAAATCTGCTATTGAAGAGGCAGCCGATGAAGCTAAAGAAGACAACAAAAAAGCTTAATTTCATTAACGATGCAAAAGGAGAATTGCTTCTACTTGGGCAAAATCGTTAGAAAATACAGCTTCAAAGGGGAACTGCTCGTTAAACTCGACACAGACGAACCTGAACTTTTTACTGAAATGGAATCAGTTTTTGTGGAACAACGCAAAAATCTGGTTCCATTTTTTATTGAGGAAAGCTCCCTACACAAAAGCGAGCTTCTACGCATACGTTTTGAGGACGTACACACTGAGGAAGATGCTGAAGCGCTCATTGGCGCAGACCTATATCTGCCTTTGGAGTTTCTTCCAAAACTTTCTGGCAACAAGTTCTATTATCATGAAATCATCGGTTTCAATACCGAGGATGAAGTCTTTGGAACAATTGGAAAAATCACTGGCGTCAATGACACCACTTCCCAGGCATTATTTGAAATCGACAGGGATGGCAAACAGGTTCTGGTTCCAGTTATAGATCAGTTTATCAAAAAAGTGGACCGAGAAAGAAAAACCATTATACTATCCCTTCCCGAAGGTCTGATTGAATTGTATATTTAAAAGGCCCCAAAAGTTTCCTAATTCCGAAATTTGACTTCGGCGTCCCATAAATTATATCTTTATCCGATTGCCGTAAATTAAAATCCAATGAAACCTTTTTATTTTAAAGAATTTACAGTTGCCCAGGACCGCTGTGCCATGAAAATTGGAACAGATGGAGTTTTGCTCGGAGCTTGGGTTTCACTGGAAAACAATCCAAATTCAATATTGGATATTGGCAGCGGCACGGGCATCATAGCGCTACAATTGGCCCAACGCAGTAATGCAGAAACGATAGATGGCCTGGAAATCGACGAGAATGCTTATGAACAATGCGTAGAGAATTATGAGAATTCGCCGTGGGGCGACCGACTTTTTTGTTACCACGCTTCGTTATCGGAATTCGCCTTGGAAATCGAGGAGAAATACGATCTCATCATTTCCAATCCCCCATTTCATTCCGAAAACTACAAGACGTTAAATAATCAGCGGAATAGGGCTCGCTTTTCCGATGCACTTCCATTTTCCACACTATTGGAGGGCGCCTCGAAATTATTGTCAAAAAAAGGGATTTTTGCGGTAATTATTCCCTACAAAGAAGAACAGCATTTCATTGAAACCGCTTTGCGCAACAATTTATTTCCAAAGAGAATTTGTCGGGTTCAGGGAAATCAAAACTCAAGAATAAAAAGAAGTTTAATGGAATTTACTTTTGAAAAAAACCATAGCGAAGAGAAAAACATTATTATAGAAATCGACAGAAATAATTATACCGAAGACTACAAAAAGCTGGTGCAGGATTTTTATTTAAAGATGTAAACTCCGGAGAGTGTAAACTGAACTTTGTCTATTCCATTATTACAGTCTCTCTAATCTGTGAGACTTCATGAGAATTGCCGTCCAATTCGAAATCCAGCGCAAAAAAAATTGTATTTCCTGTTTTTTCGTAGAGCAATTTCCCCGTTAAAACCGGAAGGAAAGTGGCATTTCTGTAGCCCATTTTTCCAAAAACCAACTTTACCTTTGAAAGTTCCCCATCTTTAATATTGAGGTTTTTCACATCCGAAGGCACTTCAAATTGAATTGATTCCGTGTAGTTCCCATCGGCAGTTCCTACAGGCCCAGGTTTAAAGTAAGTGAACTCGACCACAATGTTTTCTCCAGCCACCTTTTGTGTATACAGTCGGCCACTGCCCTCACCCACGATTTCAAGTGTGCTGTTTGTATATATTTCTGTACTGCAAGTGCCTTCCATGGGACAATCTGTTTTATTTGCCGAGCTTTCCATAACAGAACCCTCAGAAGTTTTTAAAGTTCCTGTTTTGGTCTTACATCCAAGAATTATTATCGGGATCAAAAAATAATATAATTTCATTGGGATCTGTTTTTGATTTATAAAATTCAGTTATCGGTGCGGATTATTTAAAATTATCAAAGACGCAATAACCCCCGGTATCCATCCGAACAATGTAAGGATCAATACGATTAACACAGAGCCACAACCCTTGTCGATTACCGCCAGTGGAGGAAAAAGAATCGAAAGCAGGACGCGCCATAAACTCATACAAAAACAAATCTACAATTATTATTTATGATTTGTAAGAATCTGTCCGCACAACTTATTGCCTGTTTTATTATCACAGAATTGTTCATTGCAATTGGTCGATACTATTTTTCAACCTTCATTGGCCTACAATTTAGATTTGACCTACAAATGCTTATCTTTGCACCCTTAATTTTTAGAACAAACCCATGCAACTTTCTGAACTTGAAATCATCCGTCGGGACAAGTTGGCCCAATTGCGATCCCTCGGCATCAATCCCTATCCCGCATCACTTTATCCTGTAGATACCACCTCGAAAGAAATAAAGGAAAACTTCGAGGAAGGAAAACAAGTAACCGTTGCTGGGCGTCTGATGTCCAGAAGAATTCAGGGAAAGGCCTCCTTTGCGGAATTGCAGGATGGATTTGGAAGAATCCAAGTTTATTTCAACAGGGACGAAATCTGTATTGATGACGACAAGTCACTTTATAATGAAGTCTATAAAAAACTTCTCGACATCGGCGATTTTATAGGGATTGAAGGCGAACTTTTCAAAACCCAAGTAGGTGAAAAAACCATTTTGGTCAAAAATTTTGTCCTTTTGAGCAAAACTTTAAGACCCTTGCCGCAGCCTCGGGTTGATTCGGAGGGAAAAACCCACGATGCATTCACCGATCCAGAACAGCGTTACCGCCAGCGATATGTGGATTTAGTGGTAAACCCGCAGGTAAAAGAAATTTTCATAAAACGGACAAAGCTCTTCAATGCGATGCGCCAATTTTTCAATGATCGCGGCTATTTTGAGGTGGAAACCCCTGTTCTGCAACCCATCCCCGGAGGGGCAGCGGCGCGTCCATTTGTTACCCACCACAATTCCTTGGACATTCCTTTATACATGCGTATTGCGAATGAATTATTCTTGAAGCGATTGATCGTAGGCGGTTTTGATGGCGTCTATGAGTTTTCAAAAAACTTCCGGAACGAAGGGATGGACCGCACCCACAATCCAGAGTTTACTGTAATGGAAATATACGTTTCCTATACAGACTACAATTGGATGATGGATTTCTGTGAGAAATTACTGGAATTTTGTGCCACGCAAGTTAACGGAACTACGAAGGCCACTTATGGAAAACACGAAATAGATTTCAAAGCACCCTATCCGCGCGTGACTATGACCGAAGCAATAAAAATATATACAGGATTTGACATTTCAGATAAAACTGAAGCCGAAATCAGACAAGCTGCACTTGACTTGGGAATTGAAGTAGACGAAACCATGGGCAAAGGGAAACTCATAGATGAGATTTTTGGTGAAAAATGTGAAGCGAACTTTATTCAGCCCACATTCATTATTGACTACCCCAAGGAAATGAGCCCTCTATGCAAGGAGCACCGCGAGAATCCGGAACTTACAGAACGTTTTGAATTGATGGTCTGTGGAACGGAATTGGCAAATGCCTATAGCGAATTGAACGATCCAATAGACCAGCGAGAGCGTTTTGAAGCCCAATTAAAACTCGCCGACAGGGGCGATGATGAGGCGACGGCCTTTATTGACTTTGATTTCCTTCGCGCATTGGAATACGGAATGCCCCCCACTAGTGGAATGGGAATCGGAATGGATCGTTTAACTATGTTCCTGACCAATAACGAATCGATCCAAGAAGTTCTTTTCTTTCCACAGATGCGTCCCGAGCGGCGCAAAATAGAAATGACAGATGATGAAAAAACGGTTTTTTCCATACTAAGGACTACTTCCCCAATTGACTTGGAAACCCTCAAATTACAAAGTGGATTGAGCAACAAGAAATGGGACAAAAGCATTAAAGGTCTTACCGCCACCAAGATCGCCAAGGTTTCAAACTCCGATGGAAAATTGATGGTCAGTTTAACTTAAAAAGGTATTTAGAAATATGAATTTAAAGAGTCGGGTTTCCGGCTCTTTTTCATTTATGGGAATAGGTCCATTAAACCAAGACAACATTTTCAAGTCATAGCAGCAGAACCCTTAAAAAAATCTAAAGGATGAAAAACACATTGATGATTGTAATAGCGTTTATAACATTCACCCTTTCGGGACAAAACGATATGGGAAAAGACAAGCAATTCCGCCAGGAAAACAGGAAGAATTTCACCCCAGAACAAAAAGCGGAGCTTCACAGCAAAAAATTGACCCTTGAGTTGGATCTGACCGATTCACAACAAAAGGAAATCAAGAAACTGTTATTGGACCATAAGAAGCAGAAATCCTCTAATTCCGAAAAGAGGAAAGACATCTCGGTGGAAAATAAATATGAAGGCAAGAAGACCGCATTGGATCGCCGCATTATAATGAAACGGGAATTTAAAAAAATTCTTACATCAAAACAATACGAAAAATGGGAGTCTGATCAGCAAAAAAGAAAGCACCCTCATAAAATGCGAATGTCAAAACACAAAAAAGAGAGAAAAGAGAAAAAATAGATTTGGCTCAATTTTTGGATATTATATATCGAAAAATAGTTACATTAGTAACTTAAATACTTAAATGATGAAAAACTTAGTCACATTACTTGCTTTTGTATCCGCAATATTCATAGGTTCACATACCACTTTTGCACAATCACTTTCACAGGATGAAAGTCGTCCTGAGGTAATCGCGAAAGAGGAAACCGCAAGATTATCAGAGTCCCTCGGGTTGGATGGCAACCAAACAAGAGCAGTGTTTCGTGCACTTGTTGCTAAAGAGGTTGGTTATCAAAAAAGCATCAATGAAAAAGATTTAAACAATGCTTCAGTAAGAGCTGATAAAGAAAAGATCGATTCGCAACTGGACGTCACCATGAAAAAGATCTTGAAGGAGGACCAATACAACCGATGGCGCAACGAGTAATCTAACATCCTCTTTAAAAGCAATTAAAACCCTTTCCATATTTTCTGTGGAAAGGGTTTTATTATTTCAAGGTTTTCGCCACCTTGGCGCAAGCTGCAATGGTTCGATCCAAATCGTCATAAGAAAGCGCTTCACACAAAAACCAAGTTTCAAAAGCACTTGGAGCTATATAAACTCCTTCTCTCAACATTCCGTGGAAAAACTTTTTAAAGAAATCATTATTTCCTTTTGCTGCCGATTCAAAATCCACGACAGGCTCCTCGGAAAAATGGACTGATATCATAGACCCCAATCTGTTTATGGTGAAGATAACATTTTCCTCTGATAGTGCATTGTCAAGCCCTCGGTGCAAATACTCGGTCTTTTTCCCAATTGACTCAAATATGTTTGGATTTTGATCCAATTCGTTAAGCATTGTAAGTCCAGCAGCCATTGCCAAAGGGTTCCCGCTTAAAGTTCCTGCCTGGTATACGGAGCCATTCGGGGCAAGATGATCCATTATTTCAGTCCGAGCGGCAAACGCACCGACAGGAAGCCCCCCACCGATTACTTTGCCAAAAGTTACTATGTCGGCCTTTACGCTAAAAAGTTCTTGGGCCCCACCCTTAGCCAACCGGAATCCTGTCATTACTTCGTCAAAAATCAATAGGATTTGGTGCTCATCACACAGGTTCCTCAATCCTTCCAAAAATCCTTTCGCCGGTGGAATACAGCCCATATTCCCAGCAACTGGCTCAATAATGATACAAGCAATTTCATTTTTGTTTGCCATAATCAATTGCGCAACATTCTCCAAATCGTTGTATTTTGCCAAAAGAGTATCCTTAGCGGTTCCTTGGGTCACTCCAGGGCTGTTTGGAGTTCCAAAAGTAACAGCGCCACTTCCAGCCTGAATAAGGAACGAATCACTATGTCCATGATAGCACCCGGCAAATTTTATGATTTTATCCTTTCCCGTATATCCACGGGCCAACCGGACGGCACTCATACAAGCTTCCGTTCCGCTATTGACAAATCTTATTTTATCGATATTGGGCACCATGGAAACCGCCAAAGCAGCAATTTCTGTCTCTATTTCCGTGGGCATTCCAAACGAAGTTCCCTTTTTGGCTTTTTCAATAACAGCGTTCACTACTGGTTTATGAGCGTGGCCCAAAATCATGGGACCCCAAGAGTTGATGTAATCGATATATTTATTGCCGTCGACATCGAAAAGATAAGCGCCATCTGCCCTTTCAACATATACTGGATCACCACCGACGGCTTTAAAAGCGCGAACTGGTGAGTTTACGCCTCCTGGAATAACTTTTTGCGCCTCATGAAACAATGCGCTACTTCTTTTATAATTCATACTTAAAATAATTTTTGGATATCTGCAGATATTGATCTGACCAACTGAGCAAAGTGAAAATAGTTCTAATTCTGCACTGAATGAAGATACAAGATTTGACCAACCGAAAGATCGGTATTTGTGAGGCCATTGTATTTCATCAGCGTTTCCACGGTCAGGTTAAATTTGCGGGAAATACTATATAAAGTGTCGCCTGTCTGAACTGAATAGGTTTCTATTTTAGTTACATCAGGTTGTTGTTGTACTATGCTGCCGCCCAAAACTTGTTGGTCGTAGGTGTGAAGATTATAGCGTTCTATGATCCCTATCAACTTATCAGGATATCTTGGATCGGTAGCATAACCAGCTTTACGAAGTCCTTTTGCCCACCCCTTGTAATCGTCTTTTCTTAGTTTGAACAAATCTTGGTACCGGCTGCGTTGAGTCAAAAACAGCGAGTGGTCCCTAAAGGAATATTTTGGATCGGTGTATTTTCTAAAACATTCTCCTCTTTCATCGTCATCATGGTAAACGCGGCCACCTTGCCAGCCGGTATGGCATTTTATTCCAAAATGGTTATTGGCTTTTAAGGTAAGTTCGCCAACTCCGGCACCGCTTTCCAAAATTCCCTGCGCCAATTTTATACTGGCGGGAATTCCATATTGTAACATTTCTTCCATTGCAATGGAACTATATTGGTTTATATAATTGGTCACTCGGTCATTGGCAGTAATATTTGTTGGTGATTTTACAGTTTCGCGAGGTGCTGCTGGAGTTTGGTTTTCGTTTTTCTTTACAGGTTGTTTCGTCCGCACAACTCGTTCGGTTTTATGATTTTTTTGATGAAAATTCGCTCTTTTTCTGGCTTTACAACTTGTGAAGACCAATGCACAGACTAGGAGTATTCCGAAAATCCTTAGTACCATATTATCTAATTAAGGGTAATTTTTTTCTTTCCAACAATTTATTCATTCCGGCCACACCTTGAAGGCCTCCGGTATGGATGGCTAAAATACGGCTATTTTCCTTGAAATACCCATTTTTTAAAAGATCCATGATGCCATACATCATTTTTCCGGTATAAACCGGATCCAAGGGAATTTGGGTTTTGGCTTTGAATCCATTAATGAAACGCACTAAGTCTGCATCTATTTTGCCATAACCTCCAAAATTGTATGCATCTGTAATCTGAAAGTTAGATTTTGTAGTGTATTTTTCTATTTCTCGGGTTTGAAAAGTTCCGTTCAAGGCAGAAAATCCCAAAACGATTTGATCTTCCCAGGAAGCTTGCACAAGACCTGCGATAGTCCCACCGGTTCCAACAGGGACACAGATATATTCATATTCCGAATCCGATTTTTCCAGAATCTCCATACATCCTTTCACTGCCAGAGCATTCGTGCCCCCTTCCGGCAACAAATAGAAATCATTGAAGCGCTGTCTCAGTTCTTTCTCAAAATTATAATCATCCTTGTATTTATACACATCCCGAGAGACAAAATGGAATTGCATTCCGCAGTTTTGAGCAAAAGAAAGCGTTGGATTTTCTTGAATTTTTTCGGCAACTTCTTCTCCACGGATGACGCCGATGGTTTCAAATCCAAACTTTTTTCCGGCAAAGGCCACAGCGGCAATATGGTTGGAAAAAGCTCCGCCAAAAGTGAGGAGTGTTTGGTGTCCTTGCTGTTTCGCAGTTTCGATATTGTATTTTAATTTCCGGAATTTATTTCCCGATACATAGGGATGGATCATATCCTCCCGCCGGATAAACAATCCATGTTTTTTTATCCCAAAAATGTTTAGATCGATTTGTTGTGTTGCAACATTGCTATTATGCAAGAGTTTTTCCATCAAGAACAAAATTAATCAAAAAAGGAGATGCATCTCGATAGTGTTCTTGGGTCAAAATAAATGGATCAGGATTCGGAAAAAATAGACCACAATCCTGATCCAAAAATTTTATTGTTTTAAAAACTGTCTCAAAACATATTGCAGTATTCCTTCGTTTTGGTAATATGCTACTTCAATTGGCGAATCCAAACGGGCAATTACCTGGAACTGGGTCACCGTGCCGTTTTCGTCCTTGGCGTTTACAGTTACTTTTTTCGAAGGTTTCAAATCGCTTTCAATACCTGAGATACTGAAAAATTCCCTTCCCGTTAGATTGTGGAAAGCGGCACTTTCTCCCTTTATATATTCCAAAGGCAAAACGCCCATCATAATCAAGTTGCTTCGGTGGATGCGCTCATAACTTTCTGCGAGCACTGCTTTAATCCCCAAAAGAAAACTCCCTTTTGCTGCCCAATCACGGGAAGAACCGCTGCCGTATTCCTTTCCGGTAAGCACGATCAAGGGTGTTTGGTCCTTGATATATTTTTGTGCCGCATCATAAACGGTCATTTGCTCCCCAGAAGGAAGATAGGTTGTGTACCCTCCTTCGCGATCTGCCAATGCGTTTTTGATACGCACATTTCCAAATGTTCCCCGCACCATTACCTCGTCATTTCCTCTTCTGGAACCATAACTGTTGAAGTCTTTTCTTTCCACTCCTCTGGATTTCAGGTATTGACCAGCAGCAGAATCTTCTGAAAATGCACCTGCCGGCGAGATATGGTCGGTCGTGATGCTATCGCCAAGCATTAAAAGTGCTCTTGCGCCTTCAATATTTTTAAGGGGACTCGGTTCAGGGGAAAGATCGTGGAAAAACGGTACTTCTTTTATATAAGTCGATTTATCATCCCACTGGTAGAGTATGTCATCTGGCACTTCCAAGTTTTTCCATATTTCGTTACCTTCAAAAATCTCGTCATAGTTTTTCTTGAAATCGGCTGAAGTAAGCACCTGTCCCATCACCTTGTGAATTTCCTCATCGGAAGGCCATATATCCTTTAAATATACTGGTTTGCCATTTCTGTCGTGGCTCAAGGGTTCCGTGGTAATATCTACGTCAACCCTTCCTACAATGGCAAAAGCCACTACCAGCATGGGCGACATCAAGAAATTCATTTTTACCTGGGGATGGATTCGTGCTTCAAAATTTCGATTACCTGAGAGCACCGAAGTTACAATCAGATCATTTTCATCTACCGCTTTTGAAATTTCTGGAGGCAATGGGCCGGAATTTCCGATGCAGGAAGTACAGCCATAGCCAACCAAATGAAAGTTTAGGGCTTCAAGATCCTTAAGTAAATCGGCTTTTTCAAGATAATCGGTAACGACTTTCGATCCCGGTGCCAGAGAGGTTTTGACCCAAGGTTTGACGTCAATTCCATGTTCACGTGCTTTTTTTGCCACCAGACCTGCCCCGATCATCACAAAAGGATTTGAGGTATTGGTACAGGAAGTAATGGCGGCAATGGCCACTGAACCATCGGAAAGCATGAATTTCTCATTTCCGTTTGAAAGCCATACTGTTTTTATACCATCCTTGATTTTGGTTTTTATTTCGACATTAGGGGAGGTTTCATTGGATTGGGCAACAGGCTGATTTCCTCCACCATCTTCTTTCCATCTTGTAATGGCGGCAATCCGTTCAGACATTTCAATGTATTTTCTTCCAAAATTGGAGTCTGCCAGTTTGATGAATTGATCCTTTAAATCACTTAGAAGGATTTTGTCCTGTGGACGTTTAGGTCCTGCAACGGTGGGCTGGACGGTTGAAATATCAAGTTCAAGAACGTCGGTGTATTCAATGGTATCCTCATTTTCTCGCCAGAGCATATTTGCTTTGCAATAGTCCTCAACCAATTGGATTTGTTCCTCGCTTCGGTTACTGTCCCGCATATATTCCAACGTTTTGTCGTCAATGGGGAAATAAGTAATGGTACAACCAAACTCCGGCGACATATTTCCAATGGTAGCTCGGTCTGGCACAGAGAGGTTATCGAGGCCTGGGCCAAAAACCTCAACAAATTTTCCTACCACGCCGTATTCCCTAAGCAAATGGGCAATGGTCAAGACCAAGTCGGTGGCTGTTGTTCCCAACGGAAGTTTTCCGGTGAGTTTTAGACCAATGACTTCTGGTGCTATAAAATAAATGGGTTGTCCCAAAATGGCTGCCTCGGCCTCAATGCCACCGACCCCCCACGCTACCACTCCAATTCCGTTCACCATTGGGGTGTGACTGTCAGTTCCAACCAAGGTGTCCGGGAAAACCATTCCATCGCGAGCAATTGCTCCCTTTGAAAAGTATTCCAAATTCACTTGGTGGCAGATCCCCATTCCGGGAGGAACCACGCTAAAATTGTCAAACGAATTTTGGGCCCATTTGAGGAATGTATAGCGTTCAATATTACGTTCATATTCCTTTTCCATGTTTTGCTGATAGGCATATTGAGCGGCGAAAAAATCCACCTGCACGCTATGGTCTATTACCAAATCTACGGGGATCAGGGGATTGATCTTGGAGGCATCCCCGCCTTTGCGCGCCATTTCGGCTCTTAAGGAAGCAATGTCCACCACGGCAGGTACGCCAGTGAAGTCCTGCATCAACACGCGCGCAGGCTTAAATGCGATGTCCTTATCGGTGTGCTTAGGCTTCCAGTTTAATATGGATTGTAAATGATCATCAGTTACAGAAAATCCATCGTAGTTTCGAAGGGCATTCTCCAATAATATACGGATTGAAAAGGGAAGTTTTTCAACAGAATAGCCTTGACTTTGGAGCTCTGGAAGACTGTAATACGTCAAATTTCCTTTTGAGGTTTTTAATGTTTTTCGGAGGTTGTACTTATCCTGATCCATAAGAAGAGTTTTTTTAAAACGTTTTTTAAAAATGTTCTTAAAATTAAACAATATAAGTGCACCTATTATGCGTCAATTTAGGTTTAACAAGGCGTTAACAAATTCAGAAATGGGGATTTACGGGTGGGAAATGGGGATTATGTACTAAGGCAATTTAAATTATGCCCG